>NZ_JBHXNW010000004.1:59748-61897 GCF_042717365.1 Streptomyces sp. NPDC058534 | reverse complement strand
CGGCGGCGTGGGCCCCCCTCGGCCCCCCCCCCGCTCTCGCCCCCCCCGCGCGCCCCCCTCCGGGTGGCCCCCGCGCGCCCGCCGGGTGCGGGCCCGGGGGAGGTGCGGGACGTGCATCGGGTGTCTCCTCGTGGGGGGAAGAGGGAAACGCGCGCCGATTGGCATGAACGCGGTAACGCGTTCGGGCCGTCACCGTAGAAGGACTAGACCAGTGGGGTCAATGGTGCGGACCATTTTCGGTCTGGAGCGCCGAATTCCGGCCCTTCGCGGCGGGCCGGAGCATTTCTTGAAGTAAGCGGTCGTTAACTGGTGACTCCATGCGTCCGATCGGGCATACTCACAGCGCACAGCCGCTGGTCAGCCGCTTCCGCGACCCGGGAGTGCGAGCATCGGCCAGGCCCGAACGACCCGGCGGAACCGCCTCCACCCAAGGCGCACATCCGCCGATGCGCCCGACAGGGAGGAGAGCGTCGCCATGCCCGACCGCGCCCCGCAGCCGGTGGACCGGCAACTGCCCACGGACGAGGCACGGGATCTGATCTCACTCGTCCGCGACATCGCGCAGCGTGAGATCGCCCCGAGCGCGGCCGAGGAGGAGGACGCCGGACGCTTCCCGCGCGAGGTCTTCGCCCTGCTCTCCGACTCCGGCCTGCTCGGCCTGCCCTACGACGCCCAGTTCGGTGGCGGCGAGCAGCCGTACGAGGTGTACCTCCAGGTCCTGGAGGAGTTCGCCGCGGCCCGGCTCACCGTCGGCCTCGGCGTCAGCGTGCACACCCTCGCCTGCTACGCGCTGGCCGCCTACGGCACCAAGGAGCAGCAGGCCGGCCAGCTGCCCGCGATGCTCGGTGGCGGCGTGCTCGGCGCCTACTGCCTCTCCGAACCCGCCTCCGGCTCCGACGCCGCCTCGCTGCGCACCAAGGCCGTGCGCGACGGCGACGACTGGGTGATCGACGGCACCAAGGCCTGGATCACCCACGGCGGCATCGCGGACTTCTACACCGTCATGGCGCGCACCGGCGAGGACGGGCCGCGCGGCATCACGGCCTTCCTGGTGCCCGGCGACGCCGAGGGGCTGAGCGCCGCGGTGCCGGAGAAGAAGATGGGGCTCAAGGGCTCACCCACCGCACAGATCCACCTCGACGGCGTGCGGGTCCCCGACGACCGCCGGCTCGGCGACGAGGGACAGGGTTTCGCGATCGCGCTGGCCGCGCTCGACTCGGGGCGGCTCGGCATCGCCGCCTGCGCGGTCGGTGTGGCCCAGGCGGCGCTGGACGAGGCGGTGTCCTACGCGGCCGAGCGGCGGCAGTTCGGCAAGCCGATCTCCGACTTCCAGGGGCTGCGCTTCATGCTGGCCGACATGGCGACCCGGATCGAGGCGGGGCGCGCGCTGTACCTGACGGCGGCGCGACTGCGCGACGCCGGACGGCCGTTCGCCAAGCAGGCGGCCATGGCCAAGCTGTACTGCACCGACGCGGCGATGCAGGTGACCACCGACGCCGTGCAGGTACTCGGCGGGTACGGCTACACCGCGGACTTCCCGGCCGAGCGGTACATGCGCGAGGCGAAGGTGCTCCAGATCGTCGAGGGCACCAACCAGATCCAGCGCATGGTCATCGCCCGTCACCTCGCGGGTCCCGAGGGACGCTGAAGTCACCCGTGACGGTGAAGCCACCGGTGACGCGGGAGTCGCCGATGGCGAGGGCGTCGGCGCCGGCGAAGAAGTCGCCGAGCCCGCGCGGGGGTTCCGCGAGCCTGATCCACTCCGGGTCGTGGCGCCCCGGCAGGGTGCGGCCGCCGTCGGCCCAGGTCCGCATCAGCTCGCGGTAGATGGGTGGGTCCGGGATCTGCGGGGCCGGCGGAACCGGTCCGGCGGGCACCGGGACGAACACGCGGCGCCGACTCCCGGTCGCCGAGTACGTGTGGGTCATACCAGGGCAACGCGGCGAAGTGGGGACAGGTCACCGGCGGACGCAATCGAGCGTGAGTTCGCGGGTGTCCGCCGCTGTCGTGCGGTTGCCGGGGGCGGCCTGACGTGCCGTCGGCTCGTGAGCGCCGACCGGCCTGCCCGACCTGCCCGATCTGCCCCGCTGCTCCGAGGGGATCCCGCCCGCGAGCGCACCGGCCCGCGCCACGGCGTCCTGCGAGCCGT
>NZ_JBHXNW010000004.1:54576-59738 GCF_042717365.1 Streptomyces sp. NPDC058534 | reverse complement strand
CTCTCCTGGTGTCCACCCCCCCCGGTCCCCCCCCCCCCGCCTCCGGGTTGTGCGGGGCGCGGGGCCGCGGGTGGGGTGAACGAATCGGGCGGCGCCCCCCGAACGGGGTGCCCGGGTGCCTCAGGCCGCTTCGCTCCGCATCGTCGGCACCCGCATCGGGCGCGAGCCCGGGCCGCCGACGTGGGAGAAGGGCTGGGTCCGCCAGTCGAGGCCCCGGGGGAGCGTCAACAGCAGGGCGGTGTCCTGCTCATGGGGCTTGAACGACTCGTCCGCGGGGCGGGCCTCGGTGGCCCTGCGGCCGGTGCCGGCGCAGACCGTGAGCCCGAACGGGTTCCACGGAGAGGCGCACAGCGCGTGCTCCGGCAGCTCCCGCTCGTCCGCCAGCAGCGCGATGGGCTGCGCGCAGTCCGGGCAGATCACCCGGTACATCTCGAAGGTGTCGTAGGCGTCGAGGTCCTCGTCGTCGAAGGCGTCGGGTTCGACGCCCTCCGATACGGGCTCGACGACCGGCTGCTGCCGCTTGGGCGCGGTACGACCAGGGCGCTTAAGACTCTGCATGGGATTCTCCCCCTCGGGCTGGGCCGTGACGGCACTGCGGCCTCGACCACAGCAAGCACTTCCCGTCCCCTCCACGGGGTAATCACGCGAACATCACGGAGACCGTTCGAGGGGTGTGGTCTTCGTCACATGCCGTTCCCAGGTGCCCCGTCCGGTGGATTTGTCCCCGCCCGGAACGCGGCCGACACCCCGTCACATCACGAACCGGACGTGACCCGGGCTGCTCAGGTATCCGAGGAGATCAACCGCACTGTAGGTTCTTGCGCCATGGAGGAGCTGGACCGACAGATCGTGCAGCTGCTCGTCAAGGACGGGCGGATGAGTTACACCGACCTGGGCAAGGCCACGGGCCTGTCCACGTCGGCCGTGCACCAGCGGGTGCGGCGGCTGGAACAGCGCGGCGTCATCCGCGGTTACGCCGCGGTCGTCGATCCCGCGGCCGTCGGGCTGCCGATGACCGCCTTCATCTCGGTGAAACCCTTCGACCCCAGCGCCCCCGACGACATCGCGGACCGCCTGGCCGGCGTCCCCGAGATCGAGGCCTGCCACAGCGTGGCGGGCGACGAGAACTACATCCTCAAGGTCCGCGTGTCCACGCCGCACCAGCTGGAGGAACTGCTTGCCCGGGTGCGCTCCCTGGCCGGCGTCTCGACCCGGACCACCGTGGTGCTCTCCACGCCCTACGAGGCCCGCCCGCCACGGGTCTGACTCCCGGCCGGCCCCGGTCCGCCCGCGTGACCGCCCCGGCTGCCGGGCGGCCCCCGTGAGGGGCGAGACTGGTGTCCATGAGTGAGACCACCACCCCGTCCACGACCGTCCTGCTGCGCCGCGGCGAGGTCCACAGTCCCGCCGACCCCTTCGCCACGGCCATGGTCGTCGAGCGCGGCCAGGTCGCCTGGGTCGGCTCCGAGGGTGCCGCGGACGCCTTCGCGGACGGCGTGGACGAGGTGGTCGACCTGGACGGCGCCCTCGTCACCCCGGCGTTCACCGACGCACATGTGCACACCACCGCGACGGGTCTCGCCCTCACCGGTCTCGACCTCTCCGGTGCCCCCACCCGGGAGGCGGCCCTCACCCTCGTACGCGACTTCGCCGCCGCCCGCCCGGACGACCGCGTCCTCCTCGGACACGGCTGGGACGCCGCCCGCTGGCCCGACGGCGCAGCGCCGACCCGCGCCGAACTGGACCGGGCCACCGGCGGCCGGCCCCTCTACCTCAGCCGTATCGACGTCCACTCGGCCGTCGTCACCACCGCCCTGCTCGATCTGATCCCCGGCCGGGTCGCCCGCGTGGACGGACCGCTCACCGGCGACGACCACCACGCCGTACGCGCCGCCGCGCTCGGCGCCGTCACCCCGGCCCAGCGCACCGCGGCCCAGCGCGCCGCCCTCGCGCACGCCGCCTCCCTCGGCATCGGAACCGTTCACGAATGCGCAGGCCCGGAGATCTCCTCCGAGGACGACCTCACCGGCCTGCTGCGCCTTTCGGCCGAGGAGGCGGGCCCGCGGGTCATCGGCTACTGGGCCGAACAGGACGTCGACAAGGCGCTGGGGCTGGGCGCGGTCGGGGCGGCCGGCGACCTCTTCGTCGACGGCTCCCTCGGCTCGCACACCGCGTGCCTGCACCAGCCGTACGCCGACGCCGCCCACACCGGCACCGCCCACCTGGACGCCGCCGCGGTCGCCGCGCACGTCGCCGCCTGCACCGAGGCCGGCCTCCAGGCGGGCTTCCACGCCATCGGCGACGCCGCCGTGGCCACCGTGGTGGAAGGGGTCCGCGTCGCCGCCGACAAGGTCGGCCTCGCCCGCCTGCGCGCCGCCCGCCACCGTGTCGAGCACGCCGAGATGCTCACCCCCGAGACCGTCGCCGCCTTCGCCGAACTGGGCCTCACCGCCTCCGTCCAGCCCGCCTTCGACGCCCTCTGGGGCGGCGAGGACGGCATGTACGCCCGGCGGCTCGGAGCGGAGCGGGCCCGTACGCTCAACCCCTTCGCGGCCCTGTTGCGCGCCGGGGTGCCGCTCGCCTTCGGCTCCGACAGCCCGGTCACGCCCCTCGACCCGTGGGGCACCGTCCGGGCCGCCGCCTTCCACCGCACGCCCGAGCACCGGGTCTCCGTGCGCGCGGCGTTCACGGCGCACACGCGTGGCGGCTGGCGGGCGGTCGGGCGCGACGACGCGGGAGTGCTGGTGCCGGGCGTGCCCGCCGACTACGCCGTGTGGCGCACCGGCGAACTCGTGGTCCAGGCCCCGGACGACCGGGTGGCCCGCTGGTCCACCGACCCGCGCTCCGGCACCCCCGGCCTGCCCGACCTGACCCCGGGCCGGGACCTGCCGGTCTGCCTGCGCACCGTCGTGGGCGGCCGGACCGTGTTCGTACGGCCGGGCGAGTGATCTCCACGGCCGACGGGGCGATGATCTTCTGCCGGGTGCGACCTGTGCGTCCTCCGCGCTGACCTGGGCTTTGACGCAAAAGGCGCAGGTCGAACGACTGTTGACAGCCGACGGCCGGGGGCCGGTAGGTTCGGCCGGGTCCACCACCGGACGCCCGACCGGGGAATCTTCCGAGCACCGTCGCGGCGCCGCTGAGTCAGGGACGGTGTGCCGCACCGGGGCACCGCCACTGGCAGCCAGGCTCAGCGCTCGCGCCGCGACGAGGGAACGTTCCGGCCGGTCGGGAGGTGTGACCCCGGGTGGGGCCCGGGCGCTCAGTAGACAACGGCTTTCGGTCGACCCGCAGCCAGCGGGCCCCAGGTCGGCCCGAAGGGCGCCGGGCCCCCATCCGCCGCGCAAACGGTCCTTAAACGGCCATCCCTACCCCGGACTTGGGCAAGCGACACCACCGTACGCACGTCCTGTCACGTCACCGCAGGCGGCGGCGATTAAGGTGGTGCTCTGCGTACGGACACGAAGGGGCAGTGGTGAACGACGGCGACGGGACGCCCGCGGCGGCGGGGCAGGGGAGGCGGTTCGGTCCCCTGGGCACGGTCCTGGTGATCATCCCGACCTACAACGAGGCGGAGAACATCAAGGCGATCGTCGCGCGCGTGCGCGAGGCGGTCCCCGAGGCCCACGTGCTCGTGACCGACGACAACAGCCCCGACGGCACCGGCAAGCTCGCCGACGAGCTGGCGGCGGAGGACGATCACGTCCAGGTCCTGCACCGCAAGGGCAAGGAGGGCCTGGGCGCCGCCTACCTGGCGGGCTTCCGCTGGGGACTGGAGCACGGCTACGGCGTGCTGGTCGAGATGGACGCCGACGGCTCCCACCAGCCCGAGGAACTGCCCCGGCTGCTGACCGCCCTCAAGGGCGCCGACCTGGTGCTCGGCTCCCGCTGGGTGCCCGGTGGCCGGGTCGTGAACTGGCCCAGGTCTCGCGAGATCATCTCCCGCGGCGGCAGCATGTACTCGCGGATCGCGCTCGACCTGCCGCTGCGCGACATCACCGGCGGCTACCGCGCCTTCCGCTCCGAGACCCTGGAGGGGCTCGGACTGGAGGAGGTCGCCTCCCAGGGCTACTGCTTCCAGGTCGACCTGGCCCGCCGGGCGATCAAGGCCGGCTACCACGTCGTCGAGGTGCCGATCACGTTCGTCGAGCGTGAGCACGGCGACTCCAAGATGAGCCGGGACATCCTCGTGGAGGCGCTCTGGCGGGTCACCACGTGGGGCGTGGGAGAGAGGGTCGGCAAGGTCCTGGGGCGCGACAGGCAGCCCGACAGGGCGCCGGGACGGCCGGGCGCCGGGACGGCCGCGGACCAGCCGGACGAGGGGGACCGGCCGGACGAGCGGGACCGGCCGGACCGGCCGGACCGGCCGGACAGGTCGACCGTGCAGGGCGACAAGTCGACACAGGTGCCCGACAGGAACGCCTGATCGTCCCCTTACGCCGCGCTGAGCCGGGGCCAGGCACACTGGGAGTATGACGACTGGCGCTCAGACCCCCAGGTCCCCCGGCCGGCCTCCACGCTCCCGGCTGCGCACTTTCCTGCCGCTGGGCATCGCCGCCTGGCTCGTCCTGGAGATCTGGCTGCTGACCGTGGTGGCCGGGGCGTCCAGCGGGTTCGTGGTCTTCCTGCTGCTGGTCGCGGGCATCGTCCTCGGGTCCGTGGTCATCAAGGCGGCGGGCCGCCGGGCCTTCAGGAACCTCACCGAGACGCTGCAACAGCAGCAGTCCGGCGTACCGCCCGAGACCCGTCCGAACAGCGAGGGCAACGGCCTGATGATGCTGGGCGGGCTGCTTCTGATCCTCCCCGGCCTGATCTCGGACGCGCTCGGCCTGCTCATGCTGCTGCCCCCGGTGCAGAAGGCCGTCAGCCGCTCCGCGCAGCGCACGGTGGAGCGCAGGATCCGCGAGGCCGGCCCGGGCACCCTGGGCGACGCCTTCCGCCAAGCCCGGATGCACCGCCCGGACGGCAAGGTGGTCCAGGGCGAGGTCGTCCGGGACGATCCGGACGACGCGCCGCGGGGCCCCGCCCGCCGCTGACCCACTGAGCCCTCCGGGGGCCGCCGGGTCACCCGGCCCCCGGACACACCAAAACGGACACACCAAAAAATCCGGGTTGGAGTCGGTGTCGCTAACTAAGTCGCCGCCCGGGGTGGGTTTGTGTGC
>NZ_JBHXNW010000004.1:0-54566 GCF_042717365.1 Streptomyces sp. NPDC058534 | reverse complement strand
GGCGGGCCCTCTCCCTCACCCCCCGGCCCCCCCCCCGCGGTGTTCGGTTGTGTCGCCTACGGTTTCCCGTTACGCACTCTTGCGGCTGTCTCGCGGATGGACCGCGATGTTCATCGCGCCGGAGCGCAGCACGGCCAGCCGCTCCTCGAGGACCTCTTCGAGCTCCTCGCGGGTGCGCCGCTCCATCAGCATGTCCCAGTGCGTACGCGCGGGCTTGGCCTTCTTCTCCTCAGGGCCGTCGCCGTCCACCAGGAGTGCCTGGGCCCCGCAGACCTTGCACTCCCACTCCGGCGGGATCTCCGCCTCGACCGAGAAGGGCATCTCGAAGCGGTGCCCCTTCTCGCATGCGTACTCCACGGCCTGGCGCGGGGCCAGGTCGATGCCGCGGTCCGTCTCGTAGCTGGTCACCACGAGGCGCGTGCCGCGAAGAGCTCGCTCACTCATGAATCGTGCCTCCCGGGCTTGTCGCCCACAGGACAGGTGTCGCTGTCGTCGTCATCCGGTCAACGTCCGGGCGGCGGTAAAGATTCCCGTCCCGACTCCCGATCCGGGTCCTGCGTCGCCGTCGCAGCCGCAGCCTTGCAACCAGTGCAGTGCCCGCCGACGTCCGGTTTGTCACCTCTGCTAACAGATGTGACATTGCGTTTCGGCACCTTTGACGCGCAGTAACGGTCCGCCTGGCAGGCCAAACGCGTACACTACAGCCCTTTCGCGCCGAGTGCTAAATCCTTTCGGGTACCGGGTTGCCCGCGTCGCCGATCGCACGCCGCACCGGCACCCGCGCGAGCAGCACGAAACCGATGACGAAGAACGCCACCAGCGAGATGATGGCGTCCCGGTAGCTCCCGGTCAGCTGGTAGGTGAGCCCGAAGAGCAGCGGCCCGAGCCAGCTCATCCCGCGGTCGCTCAGCTCGTACGCGGAGAAGTACTCGGCCTCCTTGCCGGGCGGTACCAGGTGGGAGAAGAGGGAACGGGACAGCGCCTGGCTGCCGCCCAGGACCAGCCCGATCCCGGCGGCCAGCACGAAGAACCACGCGGGCGCCCCGGCCGGCAGGAAGTACCCGGCGGCGAGGGTCAGCGTCCAGGCCACCAAGGACCCTAGGATCGTCCGCTTGGCCCCGTACGTCCGGGCCAGCCGCCCCAGCGCCAGCGCGCCCACCACCGCGAGCACCTGGACCAGCAGGACCGCCACGATGAGGGTGGACTGCCCGAGGTCCAGTTCCTTGGAACCGTAGACCGACGCCTGGGTGATCACCGTCTGGATGCCGTCGTTGTAGACGAGGTACGCCAGCAGGAAGGCCAGTGTCAGCGGGTGGCGGCGCATGTCGCGGATCGTCGACGCGAGCTGCTTCCAGCCGGTCCCCGCGCCCTCCCGCGCGGGCGTGCGTCGGTCGCGCAGCCGCCGTAGCGGGATGAGCGCGAAGGCGCCCCACCACAGTCCGGCCGACGCCAGGCAGACGCGGACCGCGGCGCTCTCGCTCAGTCCGAAGGAGTCGTGGGCGGTGTAGAGGATCAGGTTCGCGATCAGGACCAGCGCCCCGGCCGCGTATCCGAAGGCCCATCCGCGCGAGGAGACGGCGTCGCGTTCCTCGGGCGGTGCGATCTGCGGCAGGTAGGAGTTGTAGAGCATCATCGCCACGGACTGCGCGGCGTTGGCGACGACCAGGAGCACGCCGCCCAGCAGATAGCGGTCGCCGTCCAGGAAGAACATCCCGGCCGTGGCCGCGGCGCCGGTGTACGCGGCGGCGGCCAGCAGCGGCTTCTTGCGGCCCGAGCGGTCGGCCGCGGCCCCCACCAGGGGCATCACCAGTACCGCCACGATCACCGACAGGGACACCGAGTACGCGAAGAAGGACCCGGCGCGTACCGGTAGCCCCAGCGGATGGACGTACCCGTCCGTGTCCGCCGCCGACTCGGCGACCGACGTCAGATACGGGCCCAGGAACACGGTGAGCACGCTCGTCGAGTAGACCGAGCACGCCCAGTCGTAGAAGTACCAGCCGCGCTGTTCGCGCCGCCGGTCGGCGGCCCCGTCGGCCGCGTCCGTCCGCAGGGTGTCGGTGCCCACCCGTGCCCTCGCTTCCCCGTGCGCGCGCACCGTCCCCGGGCCGGGGCCGGGTCTCAGACCCAGACGCCGCGGTCCTCCATGACCTTGCGCAGTGTGTCGATGTGATCGGTCATGATGCCATCCACTCCCAGGTCCAGGAGCCGGTGCATGCGGTCCGGATCGTTCACCGTCCAGACGTGCACCTGGAGGCCGCGCGCGTGGGCGGCGCGCAGGAAGCGGCGGTCCACTATCCGGATGCCCGACTGGGCCTCGGGAACCTGCGCGGCCACCGGCGAACGGCGCGGGGCGGCCGGAACACCCCATGAGCGCAGCCGGAGGCCCAGGATGCCGCGGATGCCGTACGAGGTGGCCAGGCGCGGGCCGGCCAGGCGCTGGGCGCGCACCACGCGTGCCTCCGAGAACGAGCCGACACAGACCCGGTCCCAGGCGTTCGTCCGCCCGATCAGCTCCAGGAGGGGCACCAGCGCGGGCTCCGCCTTCACGTCGATGTTCCAGCGGACCTCGGGGAAAGTCCCAAGGAGTTCCTCGAAGAGCGGCACCGGCTCCTCGCCCGCCACGCGCGCGTGACGCACCCGCTCCCACGGAAGGCCGGCGATCCGCCCGGCCCCGTCGGTCACCCGGTCCAGGGTCGCGTCGTGGAAGGCGACGAGCTTGCCGTCCCGCGTGGCGTGGACGTCGGTCTCGATGTACCGGTAGCCCGCCTCGACCGCGCGCCGGAACTGCTTCAGCGTGTTCTCCAGCCCGTCCGCCGACCCGCCCCGGTGGGCGAAGGCGATCGGGCCGGGGTGGTCGAGGTAGGGGTGGGGTATCGGGGTGGTCACCGACGCAGTATCGCGCGCCGGGGTTCACCGGCGGCGACCACCGTGCTGCCGGACGGTGCCGGGAGCACGGCGAAGACGCGCAGGAACACCTGGGCGAGCGGGCCGATCGACACCGCGTACAGCAGGGTGCCGACCCCGACCGTGCCGCCGAGGGCGAAGCCCGTGACCACCACGGTGATCTCGACGGCCGTGCGCACCAGGCGTACCGAGAGGCCCGTGCGCCGGTTCAGGCCGGTCATCAGGCCGTCGCGCGGGCCGGGGCCGAACCGCGCGGCGATGTACAGCCCGGTCGCCGCCCCGTTCAGGACGATCCCCGTCACCATGGCGGCGATCCGCAGGGGCAATCCCTGGGCGTCCGGCATGACGGCCAGCGTCGCGTCCATCGCCGCGCCGATCACCAGCACGTTGGAGACCGTGCCGAGGCCCGGCCGCTGGCGCAACGGGATCCACAGGAGCAGCACGGCGGTGCCCAGGACGGTCAGCACCACGCCCATGGACAGGCCGGTGCGTCCCGCCAGTCCCTGGTGCAGCACGTTCCACGGCTCCAGGCCGAGTCCTGACCGGACCAGCAGCGCCGAACTCGCGCCGTACAGCGCGAGACCTCCGTAGAGCTGGGTCAGCCGCCGTGGGAGGTGCCTGCGCCGGACCTCGGCCTGCCTGGACAAAATCTGCCCCCTGTGTGGTGGTAGTGGCCTGCTGCATGACACCCTGTGGCTTGAGAAGGAGACGCAACCATGGCCAATTCGGGGAAGGTGGACTGATTTCCATGGCGCAGTGGACCTCGGCCGTGGGGGCCGGTCAGCTCGCCCGGCTGCTCGGCTCCCAGCAGGACCGCCCCGCCGGGCCCGGCACCCGCCGACCGCCCGCCTACCGCGCGCTCGCCGACGGCATCCGGCTGCTGGTCCTCGAAGGTCGGGTGCCGGTCGCCGCCCGGCTGCCCGCCGAACGCGAACTGGCCCTCGCCCTGACGGTCAGCCGTACCACCGTCGCCGCCGCCTACGAGGCGCTGCGCGCGGAGGGCTTCCTGGAGTCCCGGCGCGGCGCGGGCAGCTGGACCGCCGTACCGGCCGGGAACCCGCTGCCGGCGCGCGGTCTCGAACCGCTGCCCCCCGAGGCGCTCGGTTCGATGATCGACCTGGGCTGCGCGGCGCTCCCCGCGCCCGAGCCCTGGCTCACCCGGGCCGTGCAGGGAGCCCTGGAGGAGCTGCCGCCGTACGCGCACACCCACGGCGACTATCCGGCGGGACTGCCGACGCTGCGCGCGATGATCGCCGAGAGGTACACCGCGCGCGGGATCCCGACCATGCCCGAGCAGATCATGGTGACCACGGGGGCGATGGGCGCGATCGACGCCATCTGCCACCTCTTCGGGGGGCGCGGCGAGCGCATCGCCGTGGAATCGCCCTCCTATGCGAACATCCTCCAGCTGATGCGGGAGGCCGGCGCCCGCCTCGTCCCCGTCGCGATGGCCGAGGGGCTGACCGGCTGGGACGTCGACCGCTGGCGCCAGGTGCTGCGCGAGGCCGCTCCGCGCGTCGCCTATGTCGTCGCCGACTTCCACAACCCCACCGGCGCGCTGGCCGAGGAGGACCAGCGACGCCGCCTCGTGGACGCGGCCCGGTCGGCGGGCACGGTGCTCGTGGCCGACGAGACGATGAGCGAGCTGTGGCTGGACGACGACGTCGAGATGCCGCGGGCCGTGTGCGCCTTCGACCCGGCCGGGTCCACGGTCGTCACCGTCGGTTCCGCGAGCAAGGCCTTCTGGGCCGGGATGCGCATCGGCTGGGTCCGCGCCGCGCCGGACGTCATCCGCAGCCTGGTCGCCGCGCGTGCTTACGCCGACCTGGGCACGCCCGTACTGGAGCAGCTGGCCGTGAACTGGCTGTTCAGCACCGGCGGCTGGGAACAGGCCGTGGCGGTGCGCCGCGAGCAGGCCAGGCAGAACCGGGACGAACTGGTGGCGGCGGTACGGCGGGAGCTGCCCGACTGGGAGTTCGAGGTGCCCAGGGGCGGGCTCACCCTGTGGGTGCGGACGGGCGGCCTCTCCGGGTCCCGGATCGCGGAGGCGGGGGAGCGGGTGGGCGTACGGGTCCCGTCCGGTCCGCGCTTCGGGGTCGACGGCGCCTTCGAGGGGTACGTCCGGCTGCCCTTCACCGTCGGCGGCGCGGTGGCCGAGGAGGCGGCGGCCCGGCTGGCCGCGGCGGCCCGCCTGGTGGAGAGCGGCGGAGCCGGGGGCGGCGGCGAGGCGCCGCGGACGTTCGTGGCGTAGCAGCAGGCGGGGCGCTCGTATCCCGGCGTTCGTCGGGAGGCGTAGCGGCCGGTCGAAGGGCGGCCGGGGCGGAGCGGTGGGTCGCTCCGCCCCGGCCGCGGCCTCAGGAGGTCTCCGCCGCGACGGCCTTGGCGGGGACCGCCTCCGCGGGGACCGGCTCCGCCGTCGCGGGCTCAGCCGTTGCGTCCGGCCCGCCCGGTGTATCCGGCACGCCCGGTGCCTCGGGCGTCTCCGTCGCGGTCTCCGCCGTGACCGGTGTGGGCTCGGGATGCGTCGGGGCCTCCTCAGGATCGGTCCCGGCCGGTGCCGGCGGGTCCTTCTTCTCCATCGACACCGCCTTGGCCTCCGCCGTCGCCTCCGTCGCCTCCGTCGCCTCCGCCTCCGCGGGGACCGGTGCCTGCTCCCCGTCCGCAGGTGTCGTGCGCGGGGGGAGCAGGTCGAGCACCGCCTGCCGGTGGGCGTCGCTCGTCGCGTCGTCGTAGGGGTCGGGGGTGGCCGGGACCTGGAGGCGGTGCACCGCTCCGCTGCCCAGGCGGGCGTAACCCCTGCCGGGCGGAACCTGGTCGACGGGCGTGGTGTGCGGGGGAGCGCCCAGTACGGCCGTCAGTTCGTCCGCCGTGGCCGGGCCGAGCACCACACGCGCGCGTGTGTGCTGTCGTACGCCGCCGCTGAGGCCCTCCAGGGCGTCCAGCTGGTCCGCGACGACCACCGTCACGTGCGCGGCGCGGCCGTGCCGCAGGGGTACCTGGAGCAGGGACTGCGGGTCCCTGCGCCCTTCGGCCGTGGCGAGGTGCGTGAAGGCGCTCGGACGGTCCAGGAAGACCCACAGGGGGCGCCGGGTGTCGTCCGGCGGAGCCTGTCCCTCCTGACGGGCCCGGTTGACGGAGATCAGCCGGCGCTCGGTCTCGGCGGCGGCCCACTCCAGGCTGGTCAGCGCCCCGGTGAGGCCGGACTCGACGGCCAGGACGCCGTCCCGGCCGACCAGACAGGCGTACTCACCGGTGCCGCCGCCGTCGACGATCAGCAGGTCGCCGTGGTGCAGCGCCTGGAGGGCGACCGAGCGCAGCAGGGTGGAGGTGCCGGTGCCGGGCTGACCCAGGACCAGCAGGTGGGGTTCGGTCGAGCGGATGCCGGTGCGCCAGACGACCGGCGGTACGTCGCGCCGCTCCTCGCCGTGGGTGAGCGGGAGGGTGCGCTGGACCCGGGTCGGGTCGGTGAAGCCGAGGACGGTCTCGCCGGGCGCGGTGACGAATCGCTGGGCGGCGATGTCGGTGGGGAGCGCCGTGAGCACGTCGACGGTGAGGTGGTTGGCCTCCTCGTCCCACGTGAAGTGGTACTCGCGGCCCCGGCCGGACTTCGCGGTGAGCAGGTGCTCGATGCGGGTCCGGGAGCCGGCCTCCCCGTCGGTGAAGTAGGCGGGGTAGCGGATCACCAGGTGGGTGAAGCGGCCGCCGTCGTCGAACTCGTAGGCCGGGAACGCCTTGTCCCAGGCGCCGCCGTGGGCGTACAGGGGGTCGGGGTCCTCGGCGAGCGAGAAATACGGGACCAGGGCCTCGTAGAGGGACTGGAGGCGCTGGGTCTGGGAGTCGTCGGGGCCGTCCGGCGTCGCCGGGGTGCCGTCCCTGCCCTGCCAGGCTGCCGCCGCCATCAGGGCGATGACGGCGAGCAGCGGGCCGTACGGCACCAGTGCCACGACCAGGACCATCGAGGCCACCAGGAACAGCAGCGCACCGCGCCGGTCCTTGGGGGTCTCGGTCCATCTGCTGCGCCCGGCGGCGGCCAGCCTGCGCAGACCGCGGCCGATCGTGATCAGCGGCTGGAGGACGTCGGTGGCGCTGTCGGCCGCCGTCCGGGCCAGCACCCGGCTCCGGGCGAGCTGTGCGCCGCCGTTGCTCAGAATGCGGGGGAGGGGCCGCCGGGCCACTGCTGCCTCCTGGAAGTGCGTACGTGAGGGTGTCGGGTAGGTGAGAGGGACGTCAGAACTTGATTCCGCCGAGGAGGCCCGCCAGGCTTTCGCCGCCCGCCTTGATGCTCGGGGCGATGGCCGTACTCGCGAGATAGAACCCGAACAGGACGGCGACCAGCAGATGCGAGGCCTTGAGGCCGTCCTTGCGGAAGAAGATGAAGACGACGATGCCGAGCAGGACCACGCCTGAGATCGAGAGGATCATGTGAGTTTCTCCTGGTTCACGGGGACAGTCACCATGAGTACTTCCAGGCTCACAGCATGTATCCATACGATAAAAGGTGCAAATGGGGGAAATTCTGCAGAAATGCCCTGATTGGCGGCGTGTTTGTTGGGCCGGATGAGTGCTTCGTGAGCCAGTACCCTGGCGATTCACTCGTACGGCAGCACCGCTCGCCGCCGTACGTAGCAGTACCCGGGCAGTACCCAGTCAGTACGCGCAGTCCCCGCAGTCCCCGCAGTCCCCGCAGTCCCCAACGTTCGCAGTGAGAGGCGGTCCGGCCGATGAGTGAAGCCCCCGACCCCGAGGTCGTGGAGCTGGCGACCAAGATCTTCGATCTGGCCCGGCAGGGGCGGGCCGAAGAGCTGGTGGCGTATGTAGACGCCGGTGTTCCCGCCGATCTCACCAACGACCGCGGTGACTCCCTCGTCATGCTCGCCGCCTATCACGGCCACGCCGACGCGGTACGCGCGCTGCTGGACCGCGGCGCCGACGCCGACCGCGTCAACGACCGGGGGCAGACCCCGCTCGCCGGAGCCGCCTTCAAGGGTGAGACGGAAGTGACGAAGGCGCTTCTGGAGGCCGGCGCGGACCCGGCCGCGGGCACCCCGTCGGCCGTCGACACGGCGCGGATGTTCGCCCGGACGGACCTGCTGGAGCTGTTCGGCGCCCAGTGACCGGACGGCGGTCCGGATCCGCTCCGGATCCGATCCGCACATTCTGACCAGGTAAAACACTGAAAACGGGGGAGGCGGTACAGGGCCGCCGAAATTTCGGTCGCGGCAGATGTGACCGCCGGGCCATCATGACGACGTGGTTCACGGACGTGATGGCTGGGCAGGTGTTGCCGCACCGCGCGGGCCGTGACACGGCTCGCAAGGGCCACCGACGAGAGGCAGGAACATGGTCTTCAGCAAGCAAGAGACGGCGGGCGCTCCGACGTGTTGGCGCACGGCCAGGTAACGCGTGTTTCCCGGTTGCGTCGACGCTTGATGTGAGGCTGTTTCCCATGTTCGATCCGGTCATAGCGCCCAGCGGTACGCTGCTCGGCCTGCTTCAGCGGGGTCGCGGCGACGGCACGCTGCACGCGCTCACCGCCCCGCGCCCCGAAGCGCTCGCGGCTCTGAACCACTGCGTGCTCCACGACCCCCGCCACGACTGGCAGGTCGAGAACCGCTCCCTCTACTACGCCCGCCTCTACCTCGACCTCAATGGCGAGCTGGACGCGATCGAGGCCCACCTCTTCGACCCCGAGGACGTCCTGGACGCCGACGAGTCGCGTACCGGGCTGGCCCTCGCGGTCCTCGGGCACCTCGCGTCCTACGGCAGGCTGGACGCGCTCGAACTGCTGCGCCGGTACGCCGCCCACGGCGTCAACTGGGCGTGGGCCCTGGACGAGCTGGCGCTGCGCGACGACGACGCCGGCCTGCGCGCCCTCGCCGCGCCCGTGCTGGCGCGTTTCCCGCGCGATCCCGAGGGCGAGGCCGAGCTGGCCGTCGCCGTGCGGGACGCCTTCGAACCCCGGCCCTGGCGGCTGTGGGCCGACGACCCCCGCGAATCGATCGCCACGCGTGTGCGTGCCGCCCACGAGACGGGCAGCTTCGACCGCTGGCAGCGGCAGATGAATCCCACCGGCCCGCGTCCGGGCTGGAGCGTGCGGGCCGTGTTCGAGTGGGCCGAGCAGGGCATCGAGCGCGGCGCCGTGCTCCATGTGCCGGCCGCCCGCTGCCTCACCGCCGTCGCGGGACCCGAGGACCGGCCCGAGATCGTCGAGGCCGCCCGGTCCGGCACCGAGGGCGCCCGCAGCACCGCCCTGCACTATCTCGCCGACGCCAATGATCCGGACGTGCTCGACCTGATCGAGGGGGCCGCGACCACCGGCCCGACCCCGGTCGTGGAGGCCGCAGTCGCCGCCTACGAGCGCATGCGCAGCCTCGCCGCCGTCGACCGGGCCCGCGGCTGGGTGCACCGCCCCGACGCCCTCGGCGCCGCCGCCGGACGGGTGCTCGCCTGCCGGGGCGCGGCCCAGGACCGCGACCTCGTCCTCGCCGCCCTGCGGGAGGCCGTACGCGGCGAAGGTCCCGACGCGCCGACCCTGTGGACCCTCGTCGACGGCACCGGTCGCCTCGGCATCGTGTGTGCCGCCCCCGTACTGCGCCACATCTACCGCGAGACCGCCTCCTCCCACCTGCGTGGCCGGGCCGCCCGTGCGCTGGCCGCCACCGACCCGTCGTTCGCCGCGGGCTTCGCCATCGAGTGCCTGTGGGACTGCGAGGAGACCACCCGCGAGGTCGCCGCCCGCCACGCCGAGACCGGCGACAACCGTGTCGTCGAACGGCTGCGCAGGCTGGCCGCCGATCCGGCCGAGGAGGACGAGGTCCAGACGGCCGTACGCAGCCGCTTCGGACCGGACGCGCCCGCCGTGTGAGACGCCCGTGGCGCCGGGCCGTGCCGGCCCGGCGCCACCGCCGCGCGTGAACGACGGATGGCGTGCGGGCCGGACGGACATGGCCGGCGGCCGACCCGGCCGGTCGCACGGGCAACGCTCATAGGACGTTTCCCGGCCGGAAAGATCGACGTTGACGCGAGCACGTCCAGTCCGGCGACAACACCGGTATGCGTGTCGTCACGACGCGGTGTGGTCGCTGTCCGCGGACCCCGTGCTGCGGGCCGCGTACGGGGCGGCCGGCCGGGCGAAGGTCGAGGGGCGCACGTGGGCGGCCGTCGGCGACCGGCTGATCGGGCACTACAGGGACGTGCTGGCCGCACGGAAGGCGGTGCTGGCGGCATGAACGCACTGCGGATCGTCCGGCTCGCCAACTTCGTCGCACCCGCCTCCGGCGGGCTGCGCACCGCGCTGCGAGAGCTGGGCAGGGGATACCGGGCGGCCGGACACGACCCCGTCCTCGTCGTCCCGGGCGAGCACGCCGACGACCGGCAGACCGAGCAGGGCCGGGTGATCACCCTCCCCGGGCCGCTCCTGCCCGGCACCGGCGGCTACCGCGTCCTGACCGACAAGCGGCGCGTGAGCGCGCTCCTGGCGGACCTGGCACCCGACCGCCTGGAGGTGTCCGACCGCACCACGCTGCGCTGGACCGGCCGGTGGGCCCGGCGGGCCCGGGTCCCCGCCGTGGTGGTCTCCCACGAGACCACCGACGGCGTGCTGCGCACCTGGGGCCTGCCCGAGCCGGCCGCCCGGCGCGCCGCCGACGCGCTCAACATCCGCACGGCGCACACCTACGCGCGCGTGGTGTGCACCACCGAGTTCGCCGAGCGGGAGTTCGTCCGCGTCGGCGCCCGCAACGTCGTACGGGCCCCGCTGGGCGTCGACCTGGCCGGGCGGCACCCCTCGCTGCGCGACCCGGGTCTGCGGGCCCGTTTCGCCAGCGAGGACGAGGTCCTGCTGGCGACGTGCTCCCGGCTGTCCGTCGAGAAGCGGCCCGGAACCGCCCTCGACGCCCTCGACGCGCTCCGGCGGCGCGGCGCCCGGGCGGTGCTGGTGGTGGCCGGGGACGGGCCGCTGCGGGCGCGGCTCGAACAGCGGGCGCGGGAGCGCGGACTGCCGGTGACCTTCCTCGGTCACGTCGCCGACCCCGGACCGCTCGGCGCGCTCCAGGCCTCCGCCGACGTGTGCCTGGCTCCCGGACCCGCCAAGACCTTCGGGCTGGCCGCGCTGGAGGCGATGGCCTGCGGCACGCCCGTCGTCGCGAGCGCGTCGTCGGCGCTGCCCGAGGTGATCGGCTCTGCCGGGGCCGTCGCCGCCGACCACGGGGAGGCCCTCGCGGACGCCGTGGAGTCGCTGCTCGCACGACGGGAGGCGGACCGCCGCGAGACGGCACGCGCGCGTGCCGAGTACTTCGGCTGGGACACTGCGGTCGAGGCGTTCCTCTCCGCGCACGACGCGAGCGTCCCCACGCGTCCCGCGCTGCCGGAGACCGTGTCATGAGACCCGTCCGCTTCGTGGCCCTCGGCGACTCGCTGACCGGGGGCGTGGGTGACCCGGTGGGGCGCGGGTGGCGGGGCTGGGCCGCGCTGCTCGCCACGGGGCTCGCCGAGCAGCCCGTCCTCTTCACCAACCTCGCCCGCAGTGGCGCGCAGACCGGTGACGTGGCCGAGCGGCAGCTGCCGGCGGGTCTCGCCCTGCGCCCCGACCTCGTGTCCGTCGTCGTCGGCGTCAACGACACCCTGCGCCGCACCTTCGACCTCGGTGCGGTCGCCGCCCGCCTCGACACGGTGTACGCCGCCTGCACCGGGCGCGGCGCGCTGCTGCGCACGGCGTGTCTGCCGGATCCCGGGGCGATGCTCGGGCTGCCGGACGCCCTCGCCCGTCCACTGGCCCGGCGGCGACGGGCGGTCAATGCCGTGGTGCACGCTCTGTCCGACCGGTACGGGGCGGTGCACCTGCACGCGTGCGAGGGCGGCTGGACGACGGACCGCTCGTGTGGAGCGCGGACCGGCTGCACCCCGGCGAACGGGGCCACCGCCAGCTGGCCCTGCGCTTCCACGCCCTGCTCGCCGAACGCGGCGCCGCCACCGGTCCCGCGCCCTCGCCCGACAGCGAGTTCGCCGCTTCCACCCGGGCGGCGAGCCTCTGGTGGCTGGCCACCGCGGGCACCGGCTGGGTGGCACGGCGCTGCACCGACCTGCTGCCCCAACTGCTGACGCCGGCCGCCGGCGAACTGCGGCACCACGCGCGCGGGACGAGCACCCGGCTCGACCTGCACGCGTCCGCCGCGGTCACCGCCGCCCTCGCGGCGCTCTCGTCGAAGGGCGGACGGCAGGCGGAGGCGGAAGCGGAGGCGGCCTGACGGGAGAGCCGCCGCCGAAGGCGAGGGGGGAGGGACGTCCGGTGCCGGGCGCACCTCCACCCTCCGCGTCAGCTGCGGCGTACCGCCACGAACCGCACCGGCGTCCCCGGCACCGCCTGGGCCGCCGCCGGGAGGTCGCGGGAGCGGACGACGCCGATCACCGGGTAGCCGCCGGTCGTCGGATGGTCGGCCAGGAACACCACGGGCCGGCCGTCCGGCGGCACCTGGACCGCACCCAGCACCATGCCCTCGCTGGGGAGTTCGCCCGCGCGGGCACGCTCCAGCGAGGGTCCCTCCACGCGCAGTCCGATGCGGTTGCTCGCGGCCGACACGCGATACGCGCGCGAGGTGAACGTCCGTACCGCCTCGGGCGTGAACCAGTCGGCGCGCGGGCCCGGCGTCACCCGCAGGATCAGCTCCGCCGGGGGTGCCGGCTGCGGGGCGACGTCCACACACGCGTGCCGCCCGCGCGGTCGCCCCAGGGCGATCACCATGCCGTCGGAGAGGGGCGGCGGTCCCAGGCCGGACAGCAGGTCGGTGGAGCGGCTGCCGAGGACCTGCTCGACGAGGACGCCACCGGAGACGGCCACATAGGAGCGGACGCCGGAGCCGGCCGACCCCACGTCGAGCAGCGCGCCCGCCGGCACACCGACCGGCGCGCCCCAGGACACCGGCCTCCCGTCCACCGTCACCGGGCAGGGCGCGCCACCGACCGCCACGGTCACCGCGCACCGGGGGCGCAGGGCGCAGCCGGTGAGGGTGGTCTCCAGGACGGCCGCCTCGGGCGGGTTGCCGACCAGACGGTTGACCAGCGCGGCCGTGGGCGCGTCGAGCGCACCGGAACGGGGGACGCCGAGGTGCGCGTGACCGGGGCGGCCCCGGTCCTGCACGGTGGTCAGGGCCCCGGCCCGGACGACGGCGAGCGCACGGTCCGTCATGCGTCCCCCTGCCGTCCGTGGGGGCCGCGGGGTCCTTGGCGGGGCCCTCGGGGTCCCCGGGGGACGAACCGGACGCGCGTGCCGGGCGACAGCAGTGCCGCGGGCACGCGCGTGTGGTCCCACAGCACGGTGTCCGTGGTGCCGATCAACTGCCAGCCGCCCGGCGACGAGCGCGGGTACACGCCCGTGTAAGGACCCGCCAGCGCCACCGAACCGGCCGGGACGGCCGTGCGCGGGGTGTCCCGGCGTGGCACGTCGTACCGCGCGGGAAGGCCGGTCAGATAGCCGAAGCCGGGCGCGAACCCGCAGAAGGCGACCAGGAACTCGGTGTCCGCGTGGAGGCGTGCCACCTCGCGCGGTGCCACTCCCCAGTGCGCGGCCACGTCGGCCAGGTCCGGGCCGTCGTAGCGGACCGGGATCTCGACGACGTGCCCCGCGCGCGGCGGAGCGGGCGGAACCTCGGCGGCGGTCAGTTCGGCCGCGATCCGGGCCCGGTCGGCGAGTCCGTCGAGCAGGACGGTGCGGGCCGCCGGGACGATCTCCCGGGCGGCGAGCGCGCCCTCCGCGCGGCGCCGCAGCAGTTCCGCGTGCAGCGCCTCGGCCTCCTCGCCCGAGGAGACCTCGACCAGCAGGGCGTCGTCGCCGACCGGCAGGACCTTCATGCGAAGGCCTCCACCCGGACGCCCGACGCCTCCAGCCGCTCCCGTACCCGGCGCGCCAGGTCCACCGCGCCCGGCGTGTCGCCGTGCACGCACAGGGAGCGGGCGCGGACCTCGACGACCGCTCCCGACCGGGCGGTGACCGTGCCGGAGCGGGCCAGCTCCACGGAGCGGGCCACGACGGCGTCGGGTTCGGTGACCACGGCGCCCTCCTGCCCGCGCGGCACCAGCGTGGCCCGGTCGGTGTACGCCCGGTCCGCGAACGCCTCCGGCACGGCCGGCAGCCCCGCCCCCGCGGCACGCTCCAGGACGCGCGAGCCGGGCAGCCCGAGGACGGGCAGCGCGCCGCCCGCCAGGAGCACGCCGTCGACGACCGCCGCGGCCTGCTCCTCGTCCCGGACCACCCGGTTGTAGAGGGCACCGTGCGGTTTGACGTACGCCACGCGCGTGCCCGCCGCGCGGGCGAAGACCTCCAGGGCGCCGATCTGGTAGGCCACCTCCGCCGCCAGTTCGGCGGGCGGCACGTCCATGGCCCGCCGTCCGAATCCGGCCAGGTCCCGGTAGGAGACCTGGGCGCCGACCGTCACGCCCCGCTCGGCCGCCAGCTCGCACACCCGCCGCATGGTGGCCGGGTCGCCGGCGTGGAAGCCGCACGCGACGTTGGCACTGGTGACGACGGAGAGCAGGCCCTCGTCGTCGGTGAGCCGCCAGCGGCCGAAACCCTCGCCGAGGTCGGCGTTGAGGTCGATCGAGGTCATGTCTCCAGTGTCTCCGGTCTCGGGCGCCCGCAGGGGCGTCCGGGGTCAGGCGACGCGGTACTGCTCGTCGCGCGCGTCGGTGAGGAACATCTGCCCCGGCGCGTGGGTCAGGGCGAAGGGCGGCCGCGAGGCCATGACGGCCGCCTGAGGGGTCACCCCGCAGGCCCAGAACACCGGGATGTCGTCCGGCTCGGCGTCCACCGCGTCGCCGAAGTCGGGCCGGCCCAGGTCCTCGATGCCGAGCGCCGACGGGTCGCCACAGTGCACCGGGCTGCCGTGCACCGCCGGGAGCAGGCTGGTCTCGCGGATCGCCGCCGACAGGTGCGCGGGCGGCACGGGGCGCATCGACACCACCATCGGGCCGTGCAGCCGCCCCGCCGGACGGCACTGACGCGTGGTGACGTACATCGGGACGTTGCGCCCCTGCTCGACGTGCCGGATCGGGACGCCGGCCGTGGCCAGCGCCCACTCGAAGGTGAAGCTGCACCCGATCAGGAACGTCACCAGGTCGTCCCGCCAGTGCGCCCGCACGTCCGTCGGCTCGTCCACCAGCTCGCCGTCCCGCCACACCCGGTAGCGCGGCAGATCGGTGCGCAGGTCCGCGCCGTCGGCCAGCACGGTGGTCCACGACCCGGCGTCCGTGACGTCGAGCACCGGGCAGGGCTGCGGGTTGCGGGTGCAGAACAGCAGCATGTCGTACGCCCAGTCGGCGGGCACCGAGATCAGGTTGGCCTGGGTGTGGCCTGCCGCGACCCCGGCCGTGGGGCCGGCCAGCCCCTCCCGGAAGAGGGAGCGGGCGGTTTTCGGGCTCCACGCGTGCGCGTGCCGCTCGACAAGGGCGAGTGGCCGGTCCTCGGCCACGTGGTGTGAGTGCTTCACGCCAGTTCCTTTCCTCGCGTCTCCGGCAGCCACAGCAGAGCCAGCGCCGCGATGCCGTAGCCGATGGCACCGAAGACCAGCGCGCCACCCACGCCCCAGCTGTCGGCCAGGAAGCCGACCGTGGTCGGGAAGACGGCGCCCACGGCGCGTCCCGTGTTGTACGTGAAGCCCTGGCCCGCGCCCCGTACCGCCGTCGGGTACAGCTCGCTCAGGTACGAACCGAAGCCGCTGAAGATGGCCGACATGCAGAAGCCGAGCGGGAAACCGAGCATCAGGAGCAGGGTGTTGGCGCCGTCGGGGATGTTGGCGTACGCCAGGATGCAGACCGCCGACAGCAGGGCGAACAGCCAGATGTTGCGTTTGCGGCCCAGCACGTCGGTGAGGTAGCCGCCGGTGAGGTAGCCGATGAAGGCGCCCGAGATGAGGAAGGTCAGATAGCCGCCGGTGCCGACGACCGACAGGTCGCGTTCGTCCTTCAGATAGGTCGGCACCCAGGTGGCGAGGGTGTAGTAGCCGCCCTGGACGCCGGTGGAGAGCAGGCTCGCGAAGAGCGTGACGCGCAGAAGGCCGGGCGCGTCGGCCGTACCGGGCTTGAAGATCGCCGCGAAGGAGCCCCTGCTCGCGCCCTGCTCCCGGATCTCGGTGGCCTTCGGTGCGTCGTGGACGCTGCGCCTGACCCAGACCACGAGCAGCGCCGGCAGCGCACCCGTCCAGAACATGACACGCCAGGCCAGATCGTCGCCGACCAGTGAGAACACCAGCGTGTACACGACCACCGCGAGCGCCCAGCCCACGGCCCAGGAACTCTGGATCGCGCCGAGCGTACGGCCCCGGTGCTTGGCGCTCGCGTACTCGGCCACCAGGATCGCGCCGACCGCCCACTCACCGCCGAAGCCGAGCCCCTGGAGGGCGCGGAAGACCAGCAGCGTCTCGTAGTTGGGGGCGAAACCGCACGCCACCGTGAACACGGCGTAGGTGATCACGGTGAGCAGCAGCGCCTTGACGCGGCCGACGCGGTCCGCCAGGACGCCCGCGAGGGCGCCGCCGATCGCCGAGACGACCAGGGTGACCGTCGTGAGCAGGCCGGTCTGGCCGCTGTCCAGGCCGAAGTACGCGGCCAGCGCCACCATGGTGAGCGGCAGTGTGAAGTAGTCGTAGGAGTCGAGGGCGTACCCGCCGAACGCGCCACCGAAGGCGCGACGGCCGCGCGGGCCGAGGGCGCGCAGCCAGCCGAACGCGCCGTCTTCAGTGGTGTGTTCATCCGTGCCGGGACGTGTCTCGGTGGACAGGGCCCGTGGGGGAGGGGTTGTGCTCATGGGCACCTCGCAGTGGGAGGACGGAGGGTGCGTGCACTTCCTGGCACCGTAGAGGATCGTTCAACGATCCCTCAATACCCCTGTTGTTTCGTTCTGGTATCTGCGATTGAATTCCACGCATGGCAGAGCAGTTGACGGGACTGGCCGACGACCGCGCCCTCCTGGGCCGGACCAGCACCGCCGAGCGGGTCTCGGACATCCTCAGGAGCCGGATCGCCGAGGGCTACTTCCCGCCGGGGACCCGCCTGTCCGAGGACAGCATCGGCGGCGCGCTCGGCGTCTCCCGCAACACCCTGCGCGAGTCGTTCCGGCTGCTCACCCACGAACGCCTGCTCGTCCACGAGCTGAACCGGGGCGTCTTCGTCCGGGTCCTGACCGTCGAGGACGTCGAGGACATCTACCGCACCCGCTCCCTCGTCGAGTGCGCCGTCGTACGCGGCCTCGGCGAGCCCCCCTACGGCCTCGAAGGGCTCGCCGAGGCCGTCGAGGACGGGCGGCGGTCGGCCCGCGAAGGTGACTGGAAAGCCGTCGGTACGGCCAACATCCACTTCCACCGGGAACTGGTCGCCCTCGCCGGCAGCGAACGCACCGACGAGCTGATGCGCAGCGTCTTCGCCGAACTGCGCCTCGCCTTCCACGTCGTGGACGACCCGCGACGCCTGCACGAGCCGTACATCGCACGGAACGCGGAGCTCCTGGCGGCCCTGGAGAACGGCGAGCGCGAGACGGCGGAGCGCCTGCTCGCGGTCTACCTCGACAACTCGCTGAAGCGCGTCGTGGAGGTCTACCTGCGGCGGGTCGGGGACGACGGCTAGGTCCACCCCCGGTGCCGTGCCCGCGCGGCCGGTGGCCTGCCGCGTCGGGGCGCATCTGCGTCGTTTGGGTCGATGTCAGACCGAGGACCTAGTCTGTGCACCGTGACTTCGCCTGCACCGACGGACAGCGTTCCGCCCCAGCTCAGCGCGGGGCCGCGCCCTGCCCCGGGCCCGGCCGCCGACGAGGGACTGGCGCGGCGGCTGCGCGCGCTCGCCTGCACGGCGCCACTGCACGACCTCGACGCCCGCAAGGCCAACCTCGCGGGCGAGTACTCGGTGTACGGCATGGCCGAGGTCGCCCTCGCCGCCATCGACCTCGTCACGCTGAACATGGACTTCGACACCGGCGCCGACCACGACCAGATAGTGGCCAGGCTCATCCCGCGCGTCGCCGCCCAGGCCCCGCGCCGTCCCGCCGCCGAGCACGAGCGGGTGGCCCGCTGGGTCCTGGAGAACCTGATCAACGTCGGCAGCGTCGACCGCGGCTTCCGCGCGGTCTACGGCACCTTCGGACCGGACGGCACCTACGTCCGCCGGGACTACGACTTCAAGCTCCTGGAGGAGGTCCCCGGCCCCGGCGGCACCGTCTACCTGCGCACCACGGACGAGGCGGTCAACGTCCTGGTCGGCGCCCTGGACACCGACGTCACCAGCGCCCAGATCGCCGCCGAGGTCAAGCTGGAGGTGCTGATCAGCCGTGGCCGCCTCGCCGACGCCCAGCTCGCCGCCGAACAGGCCCGGTACCGGACCGTGCAGTACTCCGAGACCCTGCGCCGGGCCCTGGACGCCACCCGGCGCAACGTCCGCGCGGTGGACTGGCTGAGCGCCGTCCCCGACATGATCGCCGAGGCCCTGGACCACGTCGCCGACCGGTACCGGCACGAGAACGCGATCCTCACCAACATCCGCAGGGCCCGCGACGAGTCCGAGGACCACGAGCACAAGCGCCGCGCGGCCGAGCTGGTCGACATCGTCAAGGACTGCATCCGCCGCCACACCCAGCTCCAGTCCCGTCTCCTGGAGGCCGGCCCCCTCTTCCGCGCCGAGCAGGACCGGCAGGCCTTCGCCACCCCCCTGGCCACCTCCGGCCTCGATCTGTACGGCCATCTGGTCGCCCCCGTCCTGCCGTTGCCCCTGGAGCGGGCGCTGCGCGTCACCGACGCCTTCTTCGCCCGCGGCACCGGACTGCGCACGCCCGTCTCCGTCCGGGTCGGCGACCTCGTCGACATACTCCTGACCCCGCCGGTGGAGCGGGAGCACCTGGGCGCCGAGATGCCGGAACCCGACCTGATCGCCACCCCGGACGACAGCCGCTTCAGCGAGGAGCAGCTCGCGGCCGCCATGGAGCTGCTCGACCTCCCGCACGACGCCCCGCGCCGGCTGTCGGGACTGCTGGCCGACGCCCGCGCCCAGGACCCCGAACTGCCCTACCTCGTCGCCCTGCTGGCCGTGCACGCGGCCAGCCCGCCGGTCGGCACCGCCTACCGGCAGGGCGAGCCGAAGCTGCTGTTCGCCGTGGACGACGGCACCGAGCTGGACGACCACGAGTTCGGCGGCGCCGACCTCATCGTCGGCACCGCGCTGCTGGACGCGGCGGGCATGGCCGCGGCCCGGACGGAGGCGGCATGACCGTCTTCCACCGCCCCACCCCCCGGCGATCCGAACGCCACGAGCGGCAGCACAGCGACGAGCGACAGCACAGCAAGGAGTACCGACCGTGACCGAGCACGTCGACCGGAGCGAACCGGAGGCGGGTGCCGCGCCGGCCACCGCGGCCGTCACGCCCGCCGACGCCGCCGACGCGGCGCGGCTCGTCGCCTTCGGCCTCCAGCCCAAGCTGCTGCCCGCCCGCGACCAGGAGTACGCCGACCTGCTGCGCCGGTACCGCGAGGACCCGCCCTTCGCGCGCCTCGCCGACGCCGTCGCGGCCGGCCTCGGACTGATCGTCCTGGAGGTGTCCCCGCGCGCGGGCATGGCCGTCACCGCCGCCGAGGACTCGGTGTTCGCCGTCCGCATGGGCGACTACGCGCGCCGCGCCGCCACCGACTCCGGCGACCGTTTCCTGCACGGCCTCGCCCACCTCGCCGTCGCCGCCATGGCCTACCCGCGCCCCGAGGACCTCGCCGACGACGGCTACATCGGCCGCGTCACGGTCAACGGCGTGGACGCCTTCGTCCGCCAGGCCTGCCGCCGGCTGGAGGAGCGGGCCGACGAGCAGGGCGAGAACACCGACCCGGCCACCGACGCCCCCGGCCTGGAGGCCGCCTGGCGGATCTGGGCCAGACGCAGTTCGACCGGCGCCACCAAGGACGCCCGCAGACTCCCCGGCTCCACCACCGGCATCGTCGGCAAGGCCGCCGCGTTCCTCACCGAGTCCGGCTTCCTCCAGCGCACCGGCGACGACAGCGGCGGCACGTACCGCACGACGGCGCGCTACCAGCTCCAGGTGCGCGACATGGCGGGCAGCGCCGCCATGGCCGAGCTGCTGGACCTGGGCATCGTCCCGGTCACCGACGGCACGGCGACGCTGCTACCCGCCGAGGAGACGGAAGACCTGGAGCTGGTGGCCGACGCCGGGCTGCCGTTCCACTCGCCCTGACCCCGCGGACCGCGTCCCACCGCGTCCACCGCCCCCGTCCTCCCGACTTCCCCGACTTCCCGAAGACTTACGAGAGTCCGCCATGTACGAGCTGTCCCGGGTCCGCCTCTACTCCATCGGACCCGCCGGTGCGCGCTACGCCGACACCGTGCTTGACCTGCGCGGTGTGGGCGAGCCCGTGCCCGACCCCGCGCCCACGCAGGCGGAGTTCTTCGAGAAGGAGCCGGTCGGCCCGCCGCGCCGGCCCGCCCCCGCGGGCGTGCTGTTCCTGGAGAACGGCGGCGGCAAGTCCGTCCTGCTCAAGCTGATCTTCTCGGTGATGCTGCCGGGCCACCGCAACACCCTGGGCGGCGCCAGCTCCGGCGTACTGCGCAAGTTCCTGCTCGCCGACGACTGCGGACACGTCGCGCTGGAGTGGCAGCACGTGCAGAGCGGCGAGTGCGTCGTCGTCGGCAAGGCCAGCGAGTGGCGCGGGCGCCAGGTCTCGGGCGACCCCCGCAAGTTCGCCGAGGCCTGGTACTCCTTCCGGCCCGGGCCCGGACTGACCCTGGACAACCTGCCTGTCGCCGAGGCCACCGCCGTACGCCCGCCCGTGGAGGGCGTCTCCGGCGCCCAGGGCAGGCGGCGCACCATGAAGGGGTTCCGGGACGCGCTCACCGAGGCCGCGAAGGCCTACCCTCACCTGGAGGTGCACTGGGAGGAGATCCACGACCGCTGGATCGAGCACCTCGGCGACCTCGGCCTCGACCCCGAACTCTTCCGCTACCAGCGTGAGATGAACGCCGACGAGGGCGAGGCCGCCGGCCTCTTCGCCGTCAAGAAGGACGCCGACTTCACCGACCTGCTGCTGCGCGCCGTCACCGACACCCGCGACACCGACGGCCTCGCCGACCTGGTGAGCGGATTCGGCAACAAGCTGGGCCGGCGCGCCGAGCTGATCGCCGAACGCGACTTCACCGCCGGGTCCGTCGAGCTGCTCGGCCGGATCGTCGAGGCCGCCGAGGTCCGCACCCGCGCGCGGGACATCCACACCGCGGCCGAACGCCGGACCAGGACCCTCGCCCGGCGGCTCACCGCGCGCGGCGCCCAGGAGCGGGTCAGGGCCGGCGATCTCGCCCAGCGGGTCACGGCCGCCGCCCGCGCCGTCACGCACGCCGAGTCGGCCCGCGACCGCAGCGCCCTCATCGCCGCCGAACTCGCCTACCGGCACGCCTCGCTGGCCCTGACCGGGGCCGAGAAGTCCGCCGCCGCCCAGAAGCGCGAACTCGCCGACGCACGCACCCTGCACTCCGCCTGGCAGGCCGCCGAGGCCGTACTGCGCCACCGCGCCGCCGCCGACCGCATCGCCCGCGTCTCCGCCGCCATCCAGGAGGCCGAGCGGGACGCGGCCCCCGCACTCGCCGCCCGCGCCAAGGCCGCCGTCGACCTCGTCCGCGCCCTGCACGCGGCGGCCGGGAGGGCCGAGGGCCACGCCAACGAGGAGGAGGAGCGGTCCGCCGCCCTCCACGAGGTCAGCGACGCGGCGCACCGCGACTCCACCACCGCCGCCACCGAGGCGCAGCGCGCCCGCAGCGAGGTCGGGCACCTGCGCCAGCGCCTTACCGAGGTCGAGCAGGAGACCGCCGAAGCGGTCCGGGCCGGCTGGCTCGACGACAGCGCGCCCGACGCCGACCCCGCCCGCGCGGCCCTCGCCGCCAGCGACGCCGAGAAGAGCACCGTCGCGGCCTGGGACACCGCCCGTGAGTCGGCACGCCGGGGCACGGAACACGCGCGCGAGACGGCGTCCGCCGAGAGCCGCGCCGAACTGACGGCGGCCCGCGCGGCCGACGCCGCCACCGCGGCCGAACGCGCCCACGAGGCCGAGCGCCGCACGGCCGAGGCGCTGGTCGTCGAGGAACGCCTCGCGGAACTGCTCGGCCTCGCCGCCGGCACCCGCCCCGGCATCCCGCACCCCCGCCAGGACGCGGACCATGACCCCGTCGCCGCGCCCGCAAAGGCCGACGGCGCCCTGACGCCCCAGGAACTCGACCGCTTCGCCGACGAACTGCGCGAACTGCTCGACGACACCGTCTCCTCCGCCGAACGCCAGCTGTTCGACCTGCGCACCGCCGCCGCCGACGACTCCCGCATCCTCGGCGCGCTCGGCGACGGCGGACTGCTGCCGCCCGGCCCCGACGTACTGGCCACCGTGGAGTACCTGGGCGAGCACGGCATCCCCGCCCTGCCCGGCTGGCGCTACCTCGCGCAGGCCGTCGACCCCGCCGACCACACGCGCGTGCTGGCCGCCCGGCCCGAGCTGGTCGACGGCGTCATCATCACCGACCCCGACTCGCACACCCGCGCGCGTGACGTCCTCGGCGACGCGGCCCTGCTCCCCCGCTCCGCCGTCGCCGTCGGCACCGCCGCCGCCCTGCTCGCCCCCACCCCGGCCCACGACTCCGACGCCGGGGACGTCTTCCTCGTACCGCCGAACCCCGCGATGCACGACGAGCACGCCGCCGACGAGGAGCGGCACGCGCTGCGCGCGCGGGCGACACGGCGGGACGAGGAGATCCGCACCCTCGCCGCCCGGCTCGGCAAGGACCGCGAGCTGGCCGCCCGGCTCGCCTCCTGGCGCACCGGCTGTCCCGCCGGACGCCTCGCCGAACTGGCCCGGACCGCCGAGGAGGCGCGCGCCTTCGCCGACGAGGCCGAGGCCGAACTGACCGAGGCGCGCACGGCGCGGACCGAGGCGGACGAGACCGCCGCCGAGGCCGTGCACCTGCGGGACGAACGGCAGGAGGCCGCGCAGAAGGCCCGCCGCGCCGCCGACGCCCTCGCCGGACTCGCCTTCCGGCTGCGCGAACGGGCCGGCTGGCAGGTCCGCCTGCGGGAACTGGCCGACGAGGGCGCCGAGGCCGAGGCCCGCGCCCAGGTCTGCCTGGACCGGGCCCGCGCGGCCGACGAGGACCGCCGCGCCGCCCAGCGCGCCGCCGACGACGCCCGCCGCACCGCCCGCGCGCTGCGCGCCGAGCGCTCCGAGATCGCCGGCGCCCCCGACGACGTACCCGAGGACGGACCGGACACGCCCGGGAGCGGCACGGACGCGCCGAAGGCGTCCCTGCCGGACCTGCGCGAGGCCTACCGCGCCGCGTCCCAGGTGTACGAGAAGGTCGGCGTCGGCGCCGACCTGCGGGCCGAACAGGCCCGCGCCGAGAGCGACGAGAGCGCCGCGCGCGGGGACCTGGACCGGCTCAGCAACAAGGTTCGCACCCGCGCAGGCCAGCTCCTGGAGTCGCCCGACGGCTCCGACGGGCCGTCCCGGCAGGCCGCCGCCGCGCGCGCCGAGGAGCTGGTGCAGCTCCTGGAGACCCGCATGTCGAGCGCGAGCGAACAGCTCGGCCGCCTGCGCGGCGAGGCCGAACGGCACGCGCCCGAGGAGGGCGACGCCCACACCGAGCTGCCCGAGGAACTCCTCCCGCGCGACGCCGACCACGCCCAGACCCTGCTGCGCACGGCCGGCGCCGAACTCGCCTCCCATACCGAGGCGCTCACCCAGGCCCGCGACGCCCACGCCGAACTGCTCGACGCGCACCGCGCCGCCGAGGACGGAGCCGGCGGCTTCGACGAGATCGCCGCCATGCTCCGCGACCTGCTGCGCGAGCACGCGCCCGACGAGGAGCAGGAGGAGCCCGATCCGTATCCGGGAGGTCTGGAGGAGGCCCGGCAGTCGGCCGGTGAGGCCCGCCGTTCGCTGCGCGGCTGCGCCGCCGACCTGTCCGCCGCCGAGGCCGGGGTCCGCGAGGCGAGCGACGTCCTGGTCCGGCACGCCAACTCCACCCGCTACGAGCAGGTCCGCACCCCCGCGCGGCAGCAGATCCGGGAACTGCCCGCCGCCACGCTGCCCGAGCACGCGGCCAAGTGGGCGGACGCCTTCGCGCCCCGGCTCCGCGTCCTCACCGACGAACTGGCGCAGTTGGAGCGCAACCGCGACTCGATCGTGGACCGGCTGCGCGGCCTGGTCGAGTCGGCCCTGGCCACCCTCCGCTCCGCTCAGCGGCTCTCCCGGCTGCCGGAAGGGCTCGGTGAGTGGTCCGGGCAGGAGTTCCTGCGCATCCGCTTCGAGGAACCCGACCAGGCCACCCTCACCGAACGGCTCGGCGAGGTGGTCGACGACGCCACCCGCGCCGCCGTGAAGAAGAACTCCGACCTGCGCCGCGACGGCATGTCCCTGCTGCTGCGGGGCGTCGCCGCCGCCCTGGCACCGAAGGGCGTCGCCGTCGAGATCCTCAAGCCCGACGCCGTACTGCGCGCCGAACGCGTCCCCGTCGGACAGATGGGCGACGTGTTCTCCGGCGGCCAGCTGCTCACCGCGGCCATCGCCCTGTACTGCACGATGGCCGCGCTGCGCAGCAACGACCGGGGCCGCGACCGGCACCGCCATGCCGGCACCCTGTTCCTCGACAACCCCATCGGCCGCGCCAACGCCACCTATCTGCTGGAGCTCCAGCGGGCCGTGTCCGACGCGCTCGGCGTCCAGCTGCTGTACACCACGGGCCTGTTCGACACGACCGCGCTCGCCGAGTTCCCGCTGGTCATCCGGCTGCGCAACGACGCCGACCTCAGGGCCGGCCTGAAGTACATCAGCGTCGAGGAGCACCTGCGGCCCGGCCTGCCCAAGCCTGCCCCGGCCGCCGAGGGTGAGGCCGAGCCGGTGCACAGCGAGATCACCGCGACCCGGATGTTCAAGCGCCCCGCCCAGTCACCCTCTCAGTCATCCGCCTAGCCGTCCCGTCGCGTCCTGTACCGGCCCGCCGAGCCGCGCCAGCAGCCACTCGTGGAAGATCCCGATGTGGTGTTCGGTCGGCACCAGCACGCCGCCCGCGCGGTAGGCGCGGGACGACATCGCCGGCTGGGTCCGCTCGCACGCCTCGAAGTCCTGCGTGTTGACGCGGTGGAACAGCTCCACCGACCGTGAGAGGTCCGCCCCCGACGCCACCACGTCGGGGGCGTACAGCCAGTCGCACTCGACGACCGTTCGGTCCTCGGCGAGCGGGAACATGCGGTGCAGGATCACGTGGTCCGGTACGAGGTTGACGAAGACCGTCGGCCTGACGGTGACGGCGTAGTAGCGGCGGTCCTGGCTCTCCGCCACCTCGGGCAGCCGGCCGAAGCCCTCGCCGCCGTCGACCGTGAAGCCCTTGACCTCCTCACCGAACTCGGCGCCGTGGCCCACGTAGTACTGGGCGGCGTAGCCGTCGGCGAACTCGGGCAGGACGTCGATGAGTTCGGGGTGGATGGTGGCGCAGTGGTAGCACTCCATGAAGTTCTCGACGATCAGCTTCCAGTTCGCCCGCACGTCGTACCTGACGCGTCGCCCTAGTGCCAGCCGCTCCGTCCCGTAGCGTTCGATCGCCGCCGGGTCGCCGAGCCGTTCGACGACGGCGCCGCGCACGGTCTCCTCGAAGGAGGGCGGCTCGTCGGCCAGGCACACCCAGGCGTAGCCGAGCCATTCGCGCAGGGCGACCTCGGCCAGGCCGTACGCGGCGCGGTCGACGTCCGGCATCTTCGTGAGACCGGGCGCGGCGACCAGCCGGCCGTCGAGGTCGTACGTCCACGCGTGGTACGGGCACTGGAGGTTGCGGCGCACCTCGCCCGACTCCTCCAGGCACAGCCGCGCGCCGCGGTGCCGGCAGATGTTGAGGAAGGCGCGCAGTGCGCCCGTGCGGGTGCGGGTGACGACGACGCTCTCGCCGCCGACCTGCACGGTGCGGAAGGCGCCCGGCCGTTCCAGGTCGGCGCCGCGGACGGCGCAGAACCACAGCGACTCGAAGACCTGCCGTTGTTCCTGACGGAAGATCTCCGGGTCGGTGTAGTAGTGGCCCGGCAGGGTCGCGATGAGGCTGGGGGGCAGGGGGGTCGTCGTCACGTGCTGGCTCCTCGGGCGGGCGCGGCGGTGAGGCGAGCGGGGTCGAAGAGACCGATGGGGTGCGCGGTGGCGCCGGTCAGGGCCAGGTCGGCGAGGATCTCGCCGACGACGGGCACGAACTTGAAGCCGTGCCCGGAGAATCCGCAGGCCACGGTGACCGATCCGGGATGCGCGGGATGGCGGGCGATGACGAAGTGCTCGTCCGCGGTGGTGGTGTACATGCAGGTGGCGGCCTTGAGGAAGGTGCCGGGCAGGTCGGGGAGACGGCCGGACATGTGGTCCGCCATGGCCTGGACCTCGTGGTCGTGCACGGTCCGGTCGATGGCTTCCGGGGTGGTGGCCTGTCCCTTGCGGAAGAAGGCGACCTTGGCGCCGCGGTCCGGCCCGTCGATGGCGGGGAAGCCGTAGACCTGGACGCCGGTCGTGTCCTCCCAGACGTAGATCGGCTGGTTGGCAGGAAGGAAGGGGCCGATGCCGTTCCGGGGCTGGAACCAGTACATGACCTGCCGCTCCACCGTGAACGGCACCCCTAGGTCGGCGAGCAGCCGCGGCGCCCAGGCGCCCGGGCAGATCACCAGCTGGGCGGCGGTGTAGGTGTTCTCGGCGGTGTGGACGCGGACGCCGTCCCGGTACGGCTCCCAGCGCGTGACCGGTTCCTCGAAGTGCAGGTCGGCGCCCTGCCGGGTGGCAAGCTGGAGATGGGCGGCGACCGTGTTCTCGGGGCGCAGCAGACCGGCCTTGGCCTCGTACAGGGCGACCTCGTCGTCCCGCGGGGCGAGCGTCGGGAACCGGCGGCGGATCTCCCGCGCGTCCAGCATCTCGTGCGGCAGGTCCCACTCGCGGGCCGACCGCAAGGAGCCGGACACGGTCCAGGAGTCGGGCCGGCCCACCATCACGCCCCCGCACAGGAGGGCGATGTCCCGGCCGGAGGCCCGCTCCAGGTCCGCGTACAGCTCGTAGGCGCGCAGCAGCAGGGGAACGTACGCCGGGTCCTCGAAGTACGACTGGCGGGTGATCCGGGAACCGCCGTGGCTGGAGCCCCGGTTGTGCACGGGGCCGAACCGCTCCAGGCCCAGCACGCGGGCGCCCCGCGCGCTCAGGTGGTGGGCGGCGGCGCCGCCCATGCCGCCGAGACCGATGACGATCACGTCGTAGGTGGGGGACAAGAAGGGCCTCCTGGCGTCCTAGCGGCGGATACGGGTCATCCTCGGGTCGAACAGCGGCTCCTCGGCGACCGTGGCGGGCACCTTCTCGCCGAAGTACTCCACGTGCACACCGGTGCCGGTGGCGAGGCCGGCGGGGAGCCAGGCGTAGGCGACACAGCGGCCGAGTGTGTAGCCGTACGAGGCGCTGGTCACGTACCCGGCGGGCGCGCCGTCCACGTGCACCGGCTCCTTGCCGAGGACCACGGCCGCCGGGTCGTCGAGCAGCAGCGGCGTCAGGCGCCGGCCGGGCTCGCCCGCGCGTGCCAGCGCGGCCCTGCCGACGAAGTCCGCCTTGTCCATGCGGACCGCGAAGCCGACGCCCGCCTCGTACGGGTTGTCCTCGTCGGTCATGTCCGTGCCCCAGGCCCGGTATCCCTTCTCCAGGCGCAGGGAGTTGAAGGCCGAGCGTCCGGCGGCGATCACGCCGAGGTCCCGGCCGGCCTCCCACAGCGTGTCCCAGAGCCGCAGGCCGAGGTCGGCGGTGGTGTACAGCTCCCAGCCCAGTTCACCGACGTAGCTCAGGCGCATCGCGGTCACCGGGACGTGGCCGACATACGTCTCCCGCGCGCGGAAGTAGCCGAACGCCTCGTGCGAGAAGTCGTCCGCCGTCAGCGGCTGGACGAGGTCGCGGGCGAGCGGGCCCCAGACGCCGACGCAGCAGGTGCCGGAGGTGATGTCCCTGATGTGCACGCCGTCGGGCGCGTGACGCAGGAGGTGGTCCAGGTCGGCGGGGGAGTTGGCGCCGACCTGGAAGCGGTCGGGGGCGAGGCGGGCGACGGTGAGGTCGGAGCGGATGCCTCCGGACTCGTCGAGGAGGAGGGTGTACGTGACCGCGCCGGGTTTCTTGCGGAGGTTGTTGCTGGTCATGCGGTCCAGGAAGGCGAGGGCGCCCGGCCCGGTGACCTCCAGGCGGCGCAGCGGCGTCATGTCGTACAGGGCGACCCGCTCGCGGGTGACCCGCGCCTCCGCCGCCGCGATGGGCGACCAGTGGCGGGCCGACCAGGCGTCGCGATCGGGAAGGCGCGGGTCCTCGGAGAGGCCGGCGTTGGCCTCGTACCAGTGCGGGCGCTCCCAGCCGCCGCCCTCCAGGAAGTACGAGCCGAGTTCCCGCTGCCGGACGTGGAACGGGCTGACCCTGAGCGGACGCGGCCGCTCCATCGGCTGGAGCGGGTGGATCACGTCGTACACCTCGGTGAACTGCTGCGCGCCGCGCTCGCGGACGTACGCCGGTGAACGCTGCGCCTCCTCGAAGCGCGTGAGGTCGCACTCGTGGACGTCGAGCGACGGGCGCCCGTCCACCATCCACTCGGCGACGGCCCTGGCGACACCGGCCGAGTGGGTGACCCACACCGCCTCCGCCAGCCAGAAGCCCCGCAGGTCACGGGACTCGCCGAGGACCGGCATGCCGTCCGGGGTGAAGGAGAAGACGCCGTTGAAGCCCGACTCGACGTCGACGTCGCGCAGGGCGGGCATCAGCTCGCGGCAGTCCTCCCAGCTCGGCGCCCAGTCCTCCGGGGTGAAGGGGTACGACGAGGGCATGTCCATGTGCCGGGCGCGTGACTCGTCGTAGCCGGGCACGGCGAACGGGTCGACGGGCAGCGGACGGTGGGCGTAGGAGCCGACGCCGAGGCGGTCGCCGTGCTCACGGAAGTACAGGTCGCGGTCCTGGAAGCGGAGGATCGGCCTAGACGCCTCCTCCGTGGCACCGCTCAGCTCGGCCAGCGGAGCCGTCCTCGCGTACTGGTGGGCCAGTGGTTGCAGGGGCACGTCGACGCCGGCCATGCGGCCGACGACCGGTCCCCAGAACCCGGCGGCGGAGACGACGTGGTCGGCGGGGAAGGTGCCGCGGTCGGTGACGACGCCCGTGACCCGGCCGTCGTGCCGCTCGATGCCGGTGACCGTGTGCCGGTCCAGGAAACGGGCGCCCCGCGCGGTGGCGCGGTCCAGCTGGGCGCGGCAGGCGGGCAGGGCGCGGGCCAGCCCGTCCCCGGGGGTGTGGAAGCCGCCGAGGACCACCGACTCGTCGAGGAGCGGCCAGAGTTCCTTGCAGCGGGCGGCGTCGACGATCTCGCCGTGCACGCCCCAGGAGGCGGCGTAGCCGGCCCTGCGGTGCAGGTCGGCGAGGCGCTCCGGTGTGGTCGCCAGCTCCAGGCCGCCGACCCGCTGGAAGCACGTGGCGCCGTCCCACGTGAGGGAGGTGAACTTCTCGACGGTGTACCGGGCGAACGCCGTCAGGGTGCGCGACGGACTGGTCCGGAAGACGAGGCCGGGCGCGTGCGAGGTGGAGCCGCCGGGCGCGGGCAGCGGGCCCTGTTCGAGAACGGTGACGTCGGTCCAGCCGCGCGCGGTCAGTTCGTCCGCGAGGGAGCAGCCGACGACGCCCGCGCCGATGACGACCACGCGGGGCGGGGTCCGCGGGCCGTGGGCGCTCACAGGACCACCACCGAGCGCAGCACCTCGCCGCGGCGCATCCTGCCGAACGCCTCCTCCACCCGGTCCAGCGTCGTCGTCTCCGACACGAAGGCGCCCAGGTCGAGCAGCCCGTACAGGTACTGGTCGATGAGGAAGGGGAAGTCGCGGCTCGGCAGACAGTCGCCGTACCAGGACGACTTGATCGCACCGCCGCGCGAGAACACGTCGATGAGCGGCAGTTCGACCGTCGTGTCCGGTGTGGGCACGCCGACCTGGACCAGCACTCCGGCGTGGTCACGCATGTAGAAGGCCTGGCGGAACGTCTCCGGGTGCCCCACGGCGTCGATCGCGATGTCCACGCCGTGGCCGTCGGTGAGGGCGCGGACCGCCTCGACCGGGTCCGTGCCGCGGGAGTCGACGGTGTGTGTCGCGCCGAACCGTTCCGCCCGGTCCAGCTTCCGGCCGTCCACGTCGACTGCGATGATCTTCATGGCGCCGTTCAGGGCGGCACCGGCGATCGCCGCGTCGCCGACGCCGCCGCAGCCGATCACGGCGACCGAGTCGCCGCGGCCCACGCCGCCGGTGTTGACAGCGGCGCCGTAACCGGCCATCACCCCGCAGCCGACGAGACCGGCCGCCTCGGGCCGGGCGGCCGGGTCGACCTTCACCGCCTGACCCGCGGCGACCAGCGTCTTCTCGGCGAAGGCGCCGATGCCGAGGGCGCCGGTCAGCGGGGTGCCGTCCAGCAGGGTCATCGGGCGGGCGGCGTTGCGCGAGTCGAAGCAGTACCAGGGGCGGCCGCGGCGGCAGGACCGGCAGCCACCGCAGGGCGCCCGCCACGCCAGCACCACGTAGTCGCCCGGCGCGAGGTCGGTGACGCCCTCGCCGACCGACTCGACGGTGCCGGCCGCCTCATGGCCCAGCAGGAACGGGAAGTCGTCGGTGATCGCGCCCTCGCGGTAGTGCAGGTCCGTGTGACAGACCCCGCAGGCCTGCACCGCGACCAGAACCTCGCCGGGCCCCGGGTCCGGGACGACGATCGTCTGCACCTCGACGGGTGCGCCCCTCTTCACAGCGACTACGGCACGGACCTCGTGTGACACGAGAAGCTCCTCTGCTGTTGCGCATTGCACGATGGGTTGCGCGATGAGAAACATAGTGGGAACGCCGTGGAGGGGCCGTCAAGAGGTACGGGTTAACCCTTGGCAAAAGGAGCGGGCGCCGGGCGCGGGGTGCGAAACACACCGGACACAGGACGGCGCGGGACCCGGGCCCAGGGAGGGAGATCGGGTACCGCGCCGTCGGACGGGACGTCAGCGGGCTTGCCCCGCGGGGTGGGAGGGCTCAGCCGCCGTAGCCCATGCGGCGGGACAGCTCGACGCCCGCCGCCAGCGCGCGCTTGGCCAGGTCCGGCAGGTGATCCGGCGTCAGCCGGTACACCGGGCCCGAGACGCTGATCGAGGCGATCACCTTGCCGTCGTGCGAGCGCACCGGCGCCGCCACCGCCGCGAGCCCGATCTCCAGCTCCTCCTGCGTGATCGCGTAACCCTGCTCGGTCACCGTCTCCAACTCGCCGCGCAGCACCGCCGCGCCGGTGACGGTGTGCTCGGTGAACCGGTGCAGCGGGCGGGCCAGCAGCCCCTCGCGCAGGGTGGTCGGCAGATGGGCGAGCAGCACCTTTCCGCTGGCGGTGGCGTGCAGCGGGGTGCGCCGGCCGAGCCAGTTCTGCGCGGTGACGGAGGCGGTGCCGCGGGCCTGCATCACGTTGACCGCCGCGTCGTCGTCCAGCACCGCGATGTTCGACGTCTCGCCGAGTTCGTCGGCCAGCTCACGGCAGACGGGCACGCCCTCCTGCGAGATGTCCAGCCGCACGGCCGCCGCCCCCGCGAGGCGCAGCACGCCGGCGCCCAGGTAGTACTTGCCGCGCTCCTTCTCCTGCGCCACCAGACCGCGGTTCTCCAACACGCCGAGCAGCCGGAACGCCGTGGACTTGTGAACATCCAGCTCGTCGGCGATCTCGGTGACACCCGCCTCCCCGAGCCGGGCGAGGATCTCCAGCACGGTCACGGCGCGGTCCACCGACTGCACGCCGCTCACCGCGCCTCTGCCTGGCTGCTTGTTCTCCACGTGGTCCTCACCGGGGTCTGGCTGCTGCTGTGTGCGGGTCATGGCTCAACTCTCACCACCTGGCGGCCCGATCGGGCCGCATCTGCGGGAAGCCCTTGACGCCACGGGCGCCCGCCCGGATTCTGTTGCGCATAGCGCTCTCCAGTGCGCCATGTGAAACATCATGTTACCGAAGCGTCCGGATCCCGGAAGGGTACGCGTTCCGCACCCCGCCGAACCACGCGTTCCGGACCGAGAGGGGAGCCCATGATTCCCGTCTGCCGTCTCGAAGACCTCCCCAAGGGCGAGTCCGCCCGCGTCGAGACGAATCCGCCGATCGCCGTCTTCCACACCGACGACGGCGATCTCTACGCCATCGACGACACCTGCAGCCACCAGGACGCCTCTCTCTCCGAGGGCTGGCTGGAGGGCTGCCTGGTCGAATGCCCGCTGCACGCCGCCTCGTTCGACCTGCGCACGGGCCTGCCGACCTGCCTTCCGGCCCGGCGGCCGGTGCGCACCTACCGGGTCAGCGTCGAGGACGGCTTCGTCCACGTCCACCTCGCCGCGGAGGAGGGCAGCGCCGCATGAGGACCGTGACCGTGGTCGGCGCCTCCCTGTCCGGCCTGTACGCCGCCCGGGAACTTCGGGCCCAGGGGTTCGACGGACGGCTGGTGGTGGTCGGCGACGAACCCCACCCGCCCTACGACCGGCCGCCCCTGTCCAAGGAGTTCCTCACCGGCCGGGCCGACGAGGAGCACCTGGCGCTCACGGACGCCGAGGAGACCGCCGACCTGGACGCCGACTGGCTGCTCGGGGTCCGTGCCCGCGGTCTGGACGTCCGCGGGCGGACCGTGCTGCTCGATGACGGCCGCACCGTGTCCACGGACGGCGTCGTCGTCGCCACCGGCGCCTCGGCACGGCGCCTGACCGGCGGCGGTCTCGCCGGGGTCCACACCCTGCGCACCCTGGACGACGCCCGCGCCCTGCGCGCGCGACTCACCCGCGGTCCGCGCCGGGTGGTCGTGGTCGGGGGCGGCTTCGTCGGCGCGGAGACCGCGTCCTCGTGCGCCGCCCTCGGCCATGCCGTCACCGTCGTCGAGGCCGCCGCGATGCCGCTCGTGCCGCAACTCGGCGCCGAACTGGCCGCCGTGTGCGCCACCCTGCACGGCCGTGCAGGGGTCGGGCTGGTCACCGGAGCGTCCGTGGCCGCCCTGCGCGGCACGGCGGCCGTCACCGGGGTCGACCTCAGCGACGGACGGACGCTGCCCGCGGACGTGGTGATCGTCGGCATCGGTGCCACGCCCAACACCGCCTGGCTGGCGGGCTCGCCGCTGCTCCTGAACGACGGCGTCCTGTGCGACGACGGCTGCGTGACCGCCCTGCCGCAGGTGGTCGCCGTGGGCGATGTGGCCCGCGTCGGCGGCACGCGCGCGGAACACTGGACCTCCGCCACCCTGCAGCCCAGGGCCGCGGTGCGGAACCTCCTCGCCGGACGCACGGTGGAGAGCGCGAGGTCGGTGCCGTACTTCTGGTCCGACCAGTACGGCTCCCGCCTCCAGTTCGCCGGCCGGCGCCGGGACGGCGACACCGTGCGCATCGCCGAGGGCCTGATCGCCGACGGCGCGCCGTCCGAGGGCGGCTTCCTCGCCCGCTACGAACGAGACGGGCGTACGACCGCCGTGCTCGCCGTGGACCGGCCCCGCCCCTTCATGCGGGCCCGTCGCGAACTCGCCGCCGAAGAGGCGGGTATACCGGTGACCGCCGGCGGGGCGAGGCCGGACGCGCTGTGAGGCGTGCCCCGCCGAGGGACGTGGGTGGAGCCACCCGCCGAGCGTGCGGTGCGTCGCGGCCCGCGCGGGTGCCGAGCGCGGGCGGGTGCCGAGTGTGGACGGCCGGCTCAGGGCCGGAGAGCCGCAGCGCCGGAGAGCCAGAGAGAGGCAGCCGGAGTGCCGGAGTGCCGCTCAAGGGTGTGACAGCCGGCCCGCGCCACCGCCCCGCCGGCGTATCCGCTCCTGGCTCCGCTCGGCGGACCGCTCCTGTCGCCGGGCCCGGCGACGCTCGCGCCGCATGGCCCGCGCGGTGCTGCTCGGCTCCGACACCACGCCGTGCCGCTGGTTCCAGACCTGCCGCGTCACCCACACGTCAAGGACGCCCCAAGTGGCCACCACCGTGCCCGCCACGCTGCCGATCACCATCGGGAACGCCAGCCAGGACTCCGCCATCGTGCAGAGGAAGGCGACCATTGCCAGTATCAGCGTCACGGCGACGACGATCACCGCACGCACGGCCGCCGTGCGCACCGGATCCGGCAGCCGACGCCGCCGCGCGGGCTCCTCCCGCCACAACGGCCGGTAGCCGGACGGCTGCTCGCGCGCCGCCCGCCTCCCCGGTCCCTCCGGCCGGTCACGCGCCGGTCTGCCCCTACCGGCTGCCAGAATGTCGCGATCCGGCGCCTCGGGGACCGATCGGGCGGTCACCCGGGCCGCACCGCCGTCCTCGGGCGCCCCGCGCCGCTCCGCCGTGCCCATCGACATGTCACTCCCCACCGCCAGCAGACAGCTCGACCGTGTCCCACGACACGGCTCCCCTCTGGCTGCCCGGCTTGCGCTGCTTTACGCCGCCCAGAGGCGGGATGCGGCTCCTGTGGCCGATTCCGCCTTCATTTCCCGTAGTGAACGACGAACGACGTGCCCTCAAGATTCCCGAAAGACCCGCGCAGTCGAAGAATTTCGGCCAATCCGCCCGGCCGAGCCGGAACCGAACCCTCCCCGCGCGCCCCGATCCCGGGAGGCAATCTCCCGCAATGACCGGACAACTGACCATCACCTCCCCCTGGCGCAGAGGTTCGTCCGCCGGACGGGCCTTCGAGATACCTGTGCGTCAGTAGTAGGCTCGCGCCGTTTGTTGACGCACATGTGTACCCCCTGCCGCAGGGGGGTCGAGCTGGGGGAGGCCATGCGCTTTCGCGGGAAGTCGATCCGCCGGAAGATCGTGGCGCTGCTTCTCGTGCCGCTGGTGTCCCTGACCGCGATCTGGGCGTTCGCCACGGTACTCACGGGACGCGAGGCGGAACGGCTGTTCAGCGTCTCCACCGTCGTCGAGGAGATCGGCTACCCGATCGAGGACACCGTCCGTGTCCTCCAGCAGGAGCGCCGCCAGACTCTCGTCCACCTCGCCGACCCGCGCGCCTCCGACGGGTTCGCCGCCCTCCAGCGCAGCCGCACCGCCACGGACGACGCCGTCGCCGAGATCCGCCGCAACGCCGCCGACGCCGGCGTCCGCGACGACCTGGGACCGGCCGAGGAGGAGCGGCTCACCGCCGTACTGGACGCCTTCGACGGCATCGGCTCGCTGCGCCGCAGCGTCGAGGACGGCACCGTCGACCGCGCGCAGGCGCTCGGCCTCTACAACCGCCTGGTCGACCCCTGCCACGACCTGCTCGCCGGCCTGAACGTCGTCGACAACGTCGGTCTGGACAAGCAGTACCGTGCGCTCGTCAACCTCTCCCGCGCCCGCGAACTGCTCTCCCGCGAGGACGCCCTCCTGGGCTCCGCCCTGGTCACCGGCCGGCTCACCGGCGCCGAGATCCGGGACGTCTCCGACCTCGTGGCGCAGCGCACCCTGATGTACGGCATCAACCTGCCGCTGCTGCCGTCCGCCGAACGCGGCCGCTACGAGCGTTTCTGGAAGAACGCCTCCTCCGCCCCGCTGCGAACCGCCGAGGAGGCCGCCCTCTCCGCCGGGGCCGGGACGCCCCGCGGCGTCACCGCCAAGAGCTGGGACACCGCCGCGGGCGGCGTCCTGGAGGAACTCGGCGCCCTCGACGACCACGCGGCCGACCGCTACCAGGACCGGGTCGACCCGGTCGCGACGAACGTCATCGCCAAGGTGGTCATCGCCGGCGCGCTCGGCCTGATCGCGCTGCTCTACTCCCTCTTCCTCTCGGTACGCGTCGGCCGCTCCCTGATCCGCGACCTCAAGCAGCTGAGACTGGAGGCCCACGAGGCGTCCGGCGTCCGGCTGCCCAGCGTCATGCGCCGCCTCTCGGCGGGCGAAGAGGTCGACGTGGAGACCGAGGTGCCGCGCCTGGAGTACGACAGGAACGAGATCGGCGAGGTCGGCCAGGCCCTCAACACGCTGCAGCGGGCCGCCGTGGAAGCCGCCGTCAAGCAGGCCGAACTCCGCGCCGGCGTCTCGGAGGTCTTCGTCAACCTCGCGCGCCGCAGCCAGGTGCTGCTGCACAAGCAGCTCACGCTGCTGGACACCATGGAGCGCAGGACCGAGGACACCGAGGAACTCGCCGACCTGTTCCGCCTGGACCACCTGACCACGCGGATGCGCCGGCACGCCGAGGGCCTGGTCATCCTCTCCGGCGCCGCCCCGTCCCGGCAGTGGCGCAAGCCCGTCCAGCTCATGGACGTGGTGCGGGCCGCCGTCGCCGAGGTCGAGGACTACGAGCGCATCGAGGTCCGCAGGCTGCCGCGGGTGGCCGTCACCGGACCGGCGGTCGCCGACCTGACCCACCTGGTGGCCGAACTCCTGGAGAACGCCACGGTGTTCTCGCCACCGCACACCGCCGTCCAGGTCCTGGGCGAGCGCGTCGCCAACGGCTTCACCCTGGAGATCCACGACCGCGGCCTCGGGATGGCCGCCGACGCCCTCCTGGACGCCAACCTCCGGCTCGCCGAGACCCCCGAGTTCGAACTGTCCGACACCGACCGGCTCGGCCTGTTCGTCGTCAGCCGGCTCGCCCAGCGGCAGAACGTCCGGGTCTCCCTCCAGCCCTCCCCGTACGGCGGCACCACCGCGGTCGTCTTCGTGCCCGACGCGCTGCTCTCGGACGACGCCCCCGACACCAACGGCGTCGGCTTCCGCCTCGACCGTCCCCAGCACGTCAAGGAGAAGGGGCGGGAGGAGAGCCGTCGTTCGGCCCTGTCCCACGTGCCCGCGCGGCTGCCGGAGCGGCCGGCCGCGCTGCTGGACGGACCGGTGGAACTGGAGGCGCCCGTCGACCTGGACGCCCTCGACGGCCTGCCGGGCGGGCTCGACGACCAGGACGGCGAACGAGGCGGCCTGTTCCGCCCGCGCCGCTCGCTCGCCGCTGCCGACGACGACCGGTCGGGCCAGGACGACGACCGGGCCGACGCGGACGCACCCCTCCCGCTGCCCCGCCGCCGCACCCCCAAGCTGGTCAGTTCGCACGGCCGCCCGGTCCCCGCACGGGACCCCCGGGACAGCGCGGACGATCAGCCCCCGGCGGACGCGGACGCCGACGGTACGCGCATCCCGGCCGCACCGCGGGCACGAGCGGACGAACCGCCCGCGCTGCCCTCCCGCCGGCGACGCGGACACCCCGCGGGCCGTGACGGCGGCGGAACCCCCGGAGGCGGCCGCGCCGACGGCCGGGACGCCGACGCCGCGGAGTCCGGTGCGCTGCCCCGGCGCGTACGGCAGGCCAACCTCGCGCCCCAGCTCCGGCAGGGCCCCGAACCGTCCGCAGAGGACCGCTCCGACCCCGCCGACCGTGACGCCGACGAGGTCCGCAGCCGGATGGCCTCACTCCAGCGCGGCTGGCGGCGCGGGCGTGAGGAGAACGCCGCGGGTGACGACGTCCCCGGCGGCACAGCACCAAGAGCACCACGAGGAACGACAGAGGGGGACGGTCGATGACCGCACCGAAGGCGACCGGCCACAGCGCGACCAAGTCCGGGGAGCTGAACTGGCTCCTCGACGACCTGGTGGACCGGGTCGCGAGCATCCGCAAGGCAGTCATCCTGTCCGGCGACGGCCTGGCGACGGGCGCGTCCAAGGACCTCACCAGGGAGGACAGCGAGCACCTGGCCGCCGTGGCGTCGGGCTTCCACAGCCTCGCCAAGGGCGTGGGCCGCCACTTCGAGGCGGGCAGTGTCCGGCAGACGGTCGTCGAACTCGACGACGCCTTCCTGTTCGTCACCGCCGCCGGCGACGGCAGTTGCCTCGCCGTACTCTCGGACGCCGACTCGGACGTCGGCCAGGTCGCCTACGAGATGACCCTCCTCGTCAAGCGGGTCGGCGCACACCTGGCCACCGCTCCACGCACCGATGTGCCCTCGGGCGGGTAAGTGGGATGACATGAGCGCAGACGGTCAGGGAAGAAACCACTGGTTCGACGACGAGGCCGGCCCCGTCGTCCGTCCGTACGCCATGACGCGCGGTCGCACCACCAGCGCGGCCCAGCACCGCCTCGACCTGATCGCGGTGGTCGTCACGGAACCCCACGCGGACGACCCCGAGGCGGACGTCACCCTCTCGCCGGAGCACGTGGACATCGTCGGGCTGTGCCGGGAGACCCCGCAGTCGGTCGCCGAACTCGCCGCCGAACTCGACCTGCCGGTCGGGGTCGTACGTGTCCTGGTCGGCGACCTCGTGGACGTCGACCTCGTCCACGTCAACCGGCCCGTACCCCCGGCCGAACTGCCGGACGAGAACATTCTGCGCGACGTGATCAACGGACTGAGGGCACTGTGACACCTCCCGCCGGCACGTCGAGCGGCACGTTAAGGAGAAGAGACCGATGATCTTCGGGCGTTCCCAGCGCGGCAAGCCGCCGGTCGAGCCCGTCACGCTCAAGATCCTGGTGGCCGGCGGCTTCGGCGTGGGCAAGACCACCCTCGTCGGCGCGGTCAGCGAGATCCGGCCGCTGCGCACCGAGGAACTGCTCACCGAGGCCGGGCGGCCCGTCGACGATCTGAGCGGTGTGGAGGAGAAGCACACCACCACGGTGGCCATGGACTTCGGACGCATCACGCTGCGCGAGGACCTGGTGCTCTATCTGTTCGGCACCCCCGGCCAGGAGCGGTTCTGGTTCATGTGGGACGAGCTGTCCGAGGGGGCGCTGGGGGCCGTCGTCCTGGCCGACACCCGCCGTCTGGAGGACTGCTTCGCCGCCGTCGACTACTTCGAACGGCGTTCCATCCCGTTCCTGGTCGGCGTCAACTGCTTCGAGGGCTCGGCCCGCTATCCCTCCGAGACCGTCCGCCAGGCCCTCGACCTGGATGCCGATGTGCCCGTGGTGATGTGCGACGCGCGTGACCGGGAGTCGGTGAAGGAGGTCCTCGTCGGTGTGGTCCAGCACGCGATGGCCCAGGCGGCCGACCGCCGCCGGGTCGTCACGACCTGACCGGCACCGGTCACCGGTCACAGAACTCCGCCTCCAGCACCGCGTCCTCGGCGGCCTGGCTGCCCCAGTCGCCGTTTCTGTTGAGGGTCAGCACGTGGCGGCCGTCGCGGGTGGCCGCCACCCGCGACAGGGAGCCGGGGACCTGGCGGCCGTGGCCCCACACGGTCACGCCGCAGGAGAGTGTGTCACCCCGGATCCCCAGCCCGTAGACGGCGGTGCCCTCGGTGGCGTGGTACGTCCGCCGGGTCGTCGGCGCCTCCTCCTCCCCTTCCTCCTCGACGATGGGCACCGTTGCGAACATCTCCTTCATCTGCTGTCGGGGCAGCAGTTCGCCGCGGAGCAGTGCGCCGAAGAACCGGTTGACGTCCCGGGTGTTGGAGATGATCTCGCCCGCGGCACCGGCGACGGAGGGGTTGAACTCCGTGACGTCGTGCACGGGTGCGTTCGGGGCGTCGTCGTAGAGCTTGGAGTAGTGCCTGCCGTGCGGGCGCGGCACCGCGGCGGACGAGCCGGGCACGATGGTGGAGCGGAGCCTCAGCGGTTCGATGATCCGCCGCTCGACCTGGTCGGCGTAGTCGTCGCCCGTGGCCTTCTCGATGACCAGGCCGGCGAGGATGTAGTTGGTGTCGGAGTACGCCCAGCCGGTGCCGGGAGCGAACAGCGGGCGGTGGGACAGGCCGATCCCCACCAGCTCCTCAGGGGTGGCGCCGTCGTAGCGGTGGGCCAGGAAGGACTCGCCGGTGAACTTGGCGAGGAAGCCCTCGTCGCGGTTGTAGTTGAAGATCCCGCTGGTGTGGTTGAGCAGGTGGCGCAGGGAGACCTTCCGGCCGTCGTTGCCCCGGCCCCGTACGAGACCCGGCAGCCAGTCGTCGACGGTGTCGTCGAGCGAGAGGACGCCTTCCGCGTCCAGTTGCAGCAGCACCGTGGCGGTGAACGTCTTGGTGAGGCTGCCGATCCGGAAGTGGTCGGCGGGACGGCGCTGTTCGCCCGTCCTCAGGCGCGCCACACCGGCGTCGCCCGACCACCGGTCACGGCCTTCCCGTACCGCGGCGAGCGCGCCCGGTGTGCCCTCCGCGACGATCGCGTCCAACGCCGCCCGAGTCGCGGCGTGCCGGCCGCGTAAGCCGTCCCCCCGGTCGTCCGCGCCGTTCGCCGCGGCCGGTACCGCCGAGACGGTGCCGGTGGCCACCAGCGCGCACACCGACGCCGTCACGACCAGCCGGAGCCCCGCTCCGCCCCGTTCGGCCTTCCCACCCTGCCGCCGCCCCGACGGGCGCACTCGATCAGTCATCGGCTTCCCCCTGATGCCTCTGATGCTCGGACGCGACGGTCATCGCGCTCCGTGATCCACATTCAATCCGAGCGGAATGTCGCGAACATCAGGGAGAACCCCGAAAGACCCCCGGCACGACCCTCAGTCGGCCGGACCCGGACCGTCTTCGTCCTCCAGCCAGCCGAAGCTCTTCTCCACCGCCCTGCGCCAGTTGCGGTACTCGCGGTCGCGCACCGACGACTCCATCGCCGGTGCCCACTCGGCGTCCCGCTGCCAGTGCGCCCTGAGCGCGTCCAGGCCGCTCCACACACCCGTGGCCAGCCCGGCCGCGTACGCGGCGCCGAGGCAGGTCGTCTCGGAGACACGGGGCCGGATCACCGGCACGCCCAGTACGTCCGCCTGGTGCTGCATCAGCAGACCGTTCTTCGTCATGCCGCCGTCGACCTTGAGCGTCGTGATGCGCACCCCGGAGTCCTGGTACATCGCGTCCACGACCTCCCGCGTCTGCCAGCTCGTCGCCTCCAGCACCGCCCGCGCGAGATGCGCCTTGGTGACGTACCGGGTGAGGCCGGTGACCACCCCGCGGGCGTCGGAACGCCAGTACGGCGCGAAGAGCCCGGAGAACGCGGGCACGATGTAGGCGCCCCCGTTGTCCGTCACGCTCGCCGCCAGTGGCTCGATCTCGTCCGCGTCGCCGATGATGCCGAGCTGGTCGCGGAACCACTGCACCAGGGAGCCGGTGACGGCGATCGAGCCCTCCAGACAGTAGACCGGCGCCTCGTCGCCGATCTTGTAGCCCATCGTCGTGAGCAGCCCGCTCTTCGACGGCACCGGCCGGTCACCGGTGTTGAGCAGCAGGAAGCTGCCCGTGCCGTAGGTGTTCTTCGCCGTGCCCACGTCGTAGCAGGCCTGTCCGAACACGGCCGCTTGCTGGTCGCCGAGCGCGGAGGCCACGGGCACGCCGGCGAGCTGGCCGACGGCGGTGCCGTACACCTCTGCGGACGACCTGATCTCGGGCAGCACGGCCTCAGGGATGTTCATCGCCGAGAGGATGGCCGGGTCCCACTGGAGGGTGCGGAGGTCCATCAGCATGGTGCGCCCGGCGTTGGTCACGTCCGTGACGTGCCGCCCGCCCTCGGTACCGCCGGTGAGGTTCCAGATCAGCCAGGAGTCGATGGTGCCGAAGGCGATCTCACCGCGCTCGGCGCGAGCCCTGAGGCCGGGCACGTTGTCGAGCAGCCAGGCCGCCTTCGGCCCGGAGAAGTAGCTCGCCAGCGGCAGTCCGGTCGACTCGCGGAATCGGTCCTGCCCGTCCGTGCCACCCAACTGGCGGCACAGCGCCGACGTACGGGTGTCCTGCCACACGATGGCGTTGTGCACCGGCTTGCCGGTCGCCCGGTCCCACAGCACGGTCGTCTCGCGCTGGTTGGTGATGCCCAGCGCGCTGAGCCGGTCGGCGCGCAGCCCGGCCTTGGCGATCGCCCCGGCGACCACCGCCTGCACCTTGGACCAGATCTCGGTGGCGTCGTGCTCCACCCAGCCCGGTTTGGGGAAGATCTGGCGGTGTTCGCGCTGGTCGGCGGCGACGATCGCGCCGTCCTGGTCGAACACGATGCAGCGGCTGGAGGTGGTGCCCTGGTCGATCGCGGCGACGTACTTCGTGGAGTGGTCCGTCATGGCTGCCCCTTGGGCTGGATTCGGAGGACGGAGGGCCGTGTTTCAGAAGGCCAGGTTGTAGATGAGCCCGGCGAGCACCCCGCCGATCAGCGGCCCGGCCACCGGAATCCAGGCGTAACCCCAGTCGGAGGTGCCCTTGTTGGGGATCGGCAGGAAGCTGTGCACGATGCGGGGACCGAGGTCGCGCGTGGGGTTGATGGCGTAACCGGTCGGCCCGCCGAGGGAGAGGCCGATCCCGACCACGAGCAGGGAGACGATCAGCACCAGCGTCCCGGACTCGCCGAGCCCTTCGGTGAGTCCGAAGGCGAGGATCGGCAGCACGAGCCCCACGGTCGCGATGATCTCCGTGACCAGGTTGGCGACCGGGTTCCGGATCTCCGGGATCGTGGAGAAGATGCCGAGCGTCGGCACCGGCTCGTCCGCGGTGCCGTCGGTGGTACGGGTCTGGCGGACGTTGGCCTGGAACTGGGCGAAGTAGGTGAGGTAGCACAGGGCGGCGCCGAGCATCGCCCCCACGAACTGTCCGAGCAGGTAGACCCAGACCTTGCCCCACTCGCCGGTGTCGACGGCGATCCCGAGGGTGACGGCCGGGTTGAGATGCCCGCCGGACAGGGGCGCCGCGGTGTACGCGCCCGCCAGCACACCGAACCCCCAGCCGAACGCGATCACCACCCACCCCGACGCCCGCGCCTTGCTGTACCGGAGGGTCACGGCGGCGCAGACACCCGCGCCGAAGAGGATGAGGATCGCCGTACCGATGATCTCGCCGACGAAGATGTCTCCGTTGCTCATGGCGGCTCCTAGGCCCTGGCCCGGGACGGTCGGCCCCGGTCCTCATGTGCGGGGTGCGTTCCCATGGCGAGTTCCGCCGCGGGGGCGTGGGTGACGAGCGTGCCGTAGCAGCCGAACCACCCGTGGGGGAGCGGGCCCCCGTCACCGGGGAACCCGCGCGACGCAGTGCCGGAATACGCCGAGATGTGAGGCTATGTCGACTGACACCGGAAGTGTTCACCGGCGTCCGGGGAGCGTCAAGGTGGCCGACCGCAACGGTTCCGACGACGCGCCGCCACGCGCGCGTGGCCGACGACATGCCCCGCCCTCTGGCGCGGCGGGCCTCCGCTCAGCCCGCGGGCGCCGCCGACCGGTCCGAGCCGCGCCGCACCTCGTGCCCCGGCGCACCCGCCCGGCCCAGCACCCAACTCGCGCCGCGCAACGCCTTGGCGGCCTTCTTGAGCGGTGCCAGGCCGGCCGCGGCCTGCCGGTGGTCCGGCACGGTGCCCGGCGCGCACAGGACCGTCGCCAGGGAGAGCGTCACGGGCCGCCCGCCGGCCGACCACGGGACGTCAAGGACGGAGGCGGCCAGCGGATCCAGCCCGTCCGGGTCGGTGAGCACCAGGAAGTCGTCTCCGCCGATGTGCCCCACGCGCGTGGTCCCCCTCGCCGACCGCAGCAGCGCCTGCCCGACCGACCGGATCAACTCGTCGCCGGCGGCGAACCCGGCCCCGTCGTTCACCTGCTTGAAGTGGTCCACGTCGAGCCAGCTCAGCGCGAACGCCCGCCCGTCCGCGATCCGCCGGTCCACCTCGTCCGTGATGGCGTCCGAACCGGGCAGCCGGGTCAGCGGGTTGAGCCCGGCCGCCTCTTCCACCCGGCTCTCGGCCAGCGCCCGCACCAGGTCCGCGAGCCGTACGACGCCCACGCACCGCCCGTACGCGTCGACCACGGCCACGTCGTCCGACGTACGGCCCCGGCCGCCGACGGCCACCACGTCCAGCACCTCCCAGGCCGTCGCGTCGACGCCCACCGTCCGCGGCGCGTCGCCCAGCTTCGCGGCCGGGCGGTCGGCGTACAGGGCGTGTCCGTAGCGTGCCGACATGGACAGCAGGAAGCGGGAGCGGTGCACCGACCGCACCGGCACGCCGTCGCGGTCCACGAGCAGCACCCCGGACACGTCGGGCGACCCGGTCAGCAGGGCCCGCACCTGCTCCGCCGAAGCCGTCACGGGCAGCAGCGCGGCCGGCCGCACGAACTGCCGTACCGACGGCCCCGACCGGGGCGCCGGTACGACGCCGGGCGAGCCGGACGGAACGTACACGTCCGCCGCGGGCAGCCGCGCCGGCGGCGCGAACAGCTCGCCCTGCGCCCATTGCGCGCCGGCCGCCCGCGCGACGGCGTACTGCGTCTCCGTCTCCACCCCCTCGACGGACAGCAGCGCCCCCATCCCATCGCACAGCACCCGCATCGCCCGCACCGCCGCCGGCCTGGCCAGCAGCGACGCGTCGAGCTTGACCAGTTCCGGCGCCAGGTCCGTCAGCAGCCGCAGCGGCGCGTCCCCGTCGCCCACCCCGTCCGCGGAAATCCGGAACCCCTGCCCCCGCAGCACGGTCAACGCCTCCAGCAGGGCCTGCCGCGGCACGTGCGTGTACGGCGGACAGACGTCCAGCGTCACCTCCCACGGCATCCGGCCCGCCTCACGCACGGCGTCGTGCAGGGGCCGCAGCCCACCCAGGTCGGCGAGGGTGCCCGCGAACACGTTGACGTGCAGCGGCAGCAGCGTCTCCTTGCGCACCGCCGCGCGCAGCGCCGACACCGCCAGACGGCCGTCGAGTTCGGGGTCGCGGCGCGCCTCGGCCAGGATGTCTCCGCTCTCCGGGCGGGCGAGTATCTCCAGCGCCGCGACCCCGCCGGTCATCAGATTGACCACCGGTTGGAAGGCGAAGCGGAGAGTGTCCGTCCAGGAGCGCACGGGAGCAGGATCGCGCCGCCGGCACCCACGCGGGCCCAGTTCATGAGACGTTCACGCGGGATTCCGGCTCGCCGGCGCCGCACACGCGCGGTGAGTCGTCGGCCCGCCCACTTCCCTCACGGGAGTCGATCCTGATAGATGCAGGGAACATGACACGACTCTCGACCGCGCTGCGCGCTCTGGCCACCGCCTTCGCCGCCCTGCTCGCCGTCACGGCCGTCCCCGCCACCGCACAGGCCCGGCCTGAACCGAGGGCCCCCGAGAACTTCGTGGCCCTGAGAAGCGTCGACCCGACGATCATCGAGGAGATCCGCTACGTCACCCCGCACAACTTCGTCGGCGAACCGATCGACGGCTACCGGCAACCCCTGTGCATCCTCACCCGCCCCGCGGCCAAGGCCCTCCACAAGGCGCAGACCCGGCTGCTGCGCCAGGGCTACTCCCTGAAGGTGTACGACTGCTACCGGCCGCAGCGCGCCGTCGACCACTTCGTCCGCTGGGCCGAAGACCTCGACGACCAGGACATGAAGGCCGAGTTCTACCCGGAGGTCGACAAGACCCGCCTGTTCGACGACGGCTACATCGCGGAGAAGTCCGGCCACAGCCGGGGCTCGACCATGGACCTGACGATCGTACGGCTCCCGGCGAAGCACACCCCGCCGTACCGGCCCGGACAGCCCCTGGTGCCGTGCTTCGCACCGCAGGACGAACGCTTCCCCGACAACTCCGTCGACATGGGCACCGGATACGACTGCTTCGACACCCGCTCCCACACCCTCGACCCCCGCGTACAGGGCACCCAGCGCGCCAACCGGCTCCTGCTCAAGGACACCTTGGAGCGCGTCGGCCTGGTAAACCTCCCCGAGGAGTGGTGGCACTTCACGTACAAGCCCGAGCCCTACCCGGACACCTACTTCGACTTCCCGGTCTCCGCCAGGTCCCTCGCCGGACGCTGCTGAACGGCCTGCCGGAGCCGCCCGCTCCGCGATCGGATACAGTCCGCCGCGTGTCCGAAACTCAAGCCTCCGTTCCCAACTCCGCGCCGAATTCCCACTGTTCGAGCTGCGGTACGCCCTACGGAGAGGGCGTCTCCGGCTGGTCCCGCACCTGCCCCGCGTGCGGCACCGTGGCCTACCGCAACCCGCTGCCGGTCGCGGTGGCCCTCCAGCCCGTGTACGACACGCAGGGCACCGCCCTGGTGGTCATCACCCGCACCGTGGCCCCCGCGCGCGGGGGCGTCGCCCTGCCCGGCGGCTACATCGACGACCGAGAGGACTGGCGGCAGGCCGTCGTCCGCGAACTCAAGGAGGAGACCGGCATCGACGCGGCGAGCCACGACGTACGGCTCGCCGACGCCATGAGCTCGCCCGACGGCCACCTGCTTCTCTTCGGCTCCCTCCCCGAGCGTCCGGTCGAAAGCCTCCCCACCTCCCACGCCACCGACGAGACCGAGGGCTGGCACCTCCTGCGCCGGGCGGAGGAGCTGGCCTTCCCGCTCCACACCAGGGCCGTACGGTCCTGGTTCGAGGGCCGCTACCTCTGAGCCGGGCGCTCGACCAGGCCCCGCACACGCACCGGACAGGACGGCTCGCCCGCTCCGTCCCCACCCTCGCGCCGCACGACCACCCGCCGACCCTCCCAGCGCGACACGTAGCGCTCGATCTCCGGTTCCACCCACCCGTCGCCCGCGTCCCGCACGACCAGCCCACCGCCGGTCCGCCCCCGCGCGGGCGCCCACACCTCCAACGCCGGCGCCCCGTCCTCCCCGCGTACCGGAACCACCGCTCCCGCGCGCGCGAACACCGGGATCCGCGCCAACGGAGCCTCCACGAGCACCTGCGCCGGCCCCTCGTACGCCCGCTCCGTCACCACGTCGTACCACCGCCCCCGCGGCAACTGCACCGCACGCCGGTCCGCCCCCGGATCGAGCACCGGCGCCACCAGCAGGCAGTCGCCGAGCAGGAACGCGTCCTCGCAGTCCCGCAACGTCCGCTCCTCCGGCGTCGCCCACCACAGCGGACGCACGTACGGCGCACCCGTACGCCGGGCCAGATGCGCCAGTGTCACGAAGTACGGCAGCAGCCGCCGCCGCTCGACGAGCGCCAGGCGCGCGTGCTCCAGCACCTCGGCCCCGAACTCCCACGGCTCCCTGCGCCCCGCCCGAGGCCCCCCGTGGGTGCGGAACAAGGGCAGGTGGGCCGCCAGCTGGAACCACCGCAGATACAGCTCCGGCGACGGACTCCCGTCGGTCCCGCCCACGTCCGGCCCCGAATACGGCACCCCGCACAGCCCGAGCCCCAACACCGACGCCAGCGACGCCCGCAGCCCCGGCCAGCCCGTGGCCACGTCCCCTGACCACGTGCCGCCGTACCGCTGCAGGCCGGCCCACCCGGAGCGTGAGACGACGAACGGCCGCTCATCGGGCGCCAGAGCCCGCAACCCCTCGTACCCCGCGCGGGCCATGCACAGGCCGTAGACGTTGTGCGCCTCCCGGTGGTCACCGCCCCTGCCCTCCAGCCAGTGGCGGGCCGAGCGCGGCAGCGTCGGCTCCCCGAAGGCGGTGAATGACGTGGGCGCGTTCAGGTCGTGCCAGACACCGGCGAACCCCTGCCCCAGCCGCTCCTCGTAGAGCCCGCCCCACCACGCACGCGCACGCGCGTGCGTGAAGTCCGGAAAGACCACGTCCCCCGCCCGTGCCACACCCCGGACGGCCGGCCCGGAAGCTTCCCGCACGAACGCGTCCTCGCGCGTGCCACCGTCGTACACCGTGTTGCCGGGCACGGCGGGCACGGCGGGTTCGACGACCGACACCAGCCGAATCCCGTCCCGCCGCAGCTCCTCGGCGAGGACGGGCAGCTTGGGGAACCGCTCCTCGTCGACGGTGAACACCTGGTGGGCGTCCGCATGACCGATGCCCAGGTGCACCGCGTCGAGCGGCAGATCACGCTCCTGATAGCCGGTGACGACCCGCCGTACCTCCTCCTCGTCGCCGGAGCCCCACAGCGCGTGATGGTGACCCAGCGCCCACGAGGGCGGCAACGCGGGCGCCCCGGTCAGCGAGGCCCAGGCAAGCAGCACACGCGCGGGCGTACCGACCATCACCCAGCACCGCAGCGGACCGCCGTCCATCCGCAGCACACTCCGCCCCGGCCGGTCGTGCCCGGAGCCCGCCCCCTCCTCGCCCTCCCGCAAGGCCACCGTTCCGTCCCACGCGCTGTCGTGAAAGACCAGATGCGTCCCGGCGTCGGCCACCACCAACTGCACCGGCATCGTGACGGACAACGAGTCCGCACCCGGTACGGAGGGCAGGCCGGAGTCGGTGTTCCACAGCCGGTACGTGCCCTCCCGCAACCGGGGCCCCGCGGACCGCCCGCCGAGCCCGAAGAACCGGGCGTCCGCCGCCACCTCCGACCGCTGCGTCCAGCGCGCCGGCCCGCCGTCGGCCGGCTCCCACCAGCGCGGCGGCAGCTCACGCCGCAGAACCACGCCCCCCGGTGTCCGCACCTCGACCGCCCCGTGCCGGGACACGGCCACCGTCGCCCGCTCCGCGACCACCCGCCGGCCGCCGTCCTTGTCCGGCTCCAGCACCGCCCGCGGATCCGGCTCAGGACAGCGGCCCGCCAACGCGTACGACGGCTCCGGCCCGGCCCCGTCCCAGCCCCAGAAGACCGCCCCGTTCACGGCGACGAGGATGCGCAGCTCCGAGCGGCCGAACCGGATCACCCCACCCCCCGGTCCGGGCTCCACCTCCCGCATCGGCCCCGGCACCCGTGCGCGCTCCGCACCCCGCGGCGGCAGTCCCACGGCATCGGCCCGCCTCCGGCGCCACGCCGCCCGTACGGTACGCAACCCCTGCGCCGCCCCCGCAGAACCGAACGTCTTCATCGAACGCACCAGGTCACGACCGTCCATGCTGCTCACCCTGCCATCGACCAGCGCGCCCAGGGGCGTCGTTCAACTGCCGTTCACCCGTGACGGGCCCACATCTTCACGACGCCGACTATGTGGGGCCCGCCCTGGTGCGGAAGTCGATCACATGGCATCGTCCGTGTCAGCCGCGTCACGCGCACACCCCAGCCCGTGCGCGGAGGACGCACACGACGCGCACAGTCCGGGAGCCGCCCATGTCGACCGTCACCCCCCAGCCGCTCTGGCAGCCAGACCCGCAGCGCGTCGCCCAGGCGCGGATCACCAGATTCCAGACCTGGGCGTCCGAGCACCACGACGCCCCCGCCGACGGCGGCTACCCGGCACTTCACCGCTGGTCCGTGGACGAGCCGGAAACCTTCTGGAAAGCCGTCACGGAATGGTTCGACGTACGCTTCTCGACCCCCTACGCGCGCGTACTGGGCGACCGCGCGATGCCCGGAGCCCAGTGGTTCCCCGGCGCCACCCTCAACTACGCCGAGCACGCCCTGCGCGCCGCGGCCACCCGCGCGGACGAACCGGCCCTCCTCCACGTCGACGAGACCCATGAAACCGTCCCCGTCACCTGGGCCGAGCTGCGCCGCCAGGTCGGCTCACTCGCCGCCGAACTGCGGGCCCTCGGCGTTTGCCCCGGGGACCGCGTCAGCGGATACCTCCCGAACATCCCCCAGGCCGTGGTCGCCCTCCTCGCCACCGCGGCCGTCGGCGGCGTCTGGACCTCCTGCGCCCCCGACTTCGGCGCCCGTAGCGTCTTGGACCGCTTCCAGCAGGTCGAACCCGTCGTCCTGTTCACCGTCGACGGCTACCGCTACGGCGGCAAGGAACACGACCGCCGCGACACCGTCGCCGAACTCCGCCGCGAACTGCCCACCCTGCGCGCCGTGGTCCACATCCCGCTCCTCGGCACCGAGGCCCCCGACGGCGCGCTCGACTGGGGAACCCTGACGGCCGCGGACACGGAACCCGTCTACGAACAGGTGCCCTTCGACCACCCCCTGTGGGTGCTGTACTCCTCCGGCACCACCGGCCTGCCCAAGGCCATCGTCCAGTCCCAGGGCGGCATCCTGGTCGAACACCTCAAACAACTCGGCCTGCATTGCGACCTCGGCCCCGAGGACCGCTTCTTCTGGTACACGTCGACCGGCTGGATGATGTGGAACTTCCTCGTCTCCGGCCTGCTCACCGGGACGACGATCGTCCTCTACGACGGCAGCCCCGGATTCCCCGCGACGGACGCCCAGTGGCGTATCGCCGAACGGACCGGCGCCACCCTCTTCGGCACCTCCGCCGCCTACGTCATGGCCTGCCGCAAGGCCGACGTCCACCCGGCCCGCGACCTGGACCTCTCCAGGATCCAGTGCGTCGCCACCACCGGCTCCCCGCTCCCGCCCGACGGCTTCCGCTGGCTGCACGACGAGTTCGCCGAAAGCGGCACGGACCTGTGGATCGCCTCCGTCAGCGGCGGCACCGACGTGTGCTCCTGCTTCGCGGGCGCCGTCCCCACCCTTCCCGTGTACATCGGCGAACTCCAGGCACCGGGCCTGGGCACCGACCTCCAGGCCTGGGACCCCCACGGCAACCCCCTCACCGACGAGGTCGGCGAGCTGGTCGTCACCAACCCCATGCCCTCGATGCCGATCCACTTCTGGAACGACCCCGACGGCAGCCGCTACCACGACAGCTACTTCGACACGTACCCCGGCGTCTGGCGGCACGGCGACTGGATCACCCTCACCTCACGCGGCTCCGTCGTCATCCACGGCCGCTCCGACTCGACCCTCAACCGGCAGGGCGTCCGCATGGGCTCCGCCGACATCTACGAAGCCGTCGAACGACTCCCCGAGATCAGGGAATCCCTCGTCATCGGCATCGAACGACCGGACGGCGGCTACTGGATGCCCCTGTTCGTGCACCTGGCCCCCGGAGCCACCCTCGACGAGCCCCTGCTCGACCGCATCAAACGGACCATCCGCGAACAGCTCTCCCCGCGCCACGTCCCCGACGAGGTCATCGAGGTGCCCGGCATCCCGCACACCCTGACCGGCAAACGCATCGAGGTCCCGGTCAAGCGCCTCCTCCAGGGCACCCCCCTGGACAAGGCCGTCAACCCCGGCTCCATCGACAACCTCGACCTGCTCCACTTCTACGAGGACCTGGCCCGCAAACGCTCCTGACCAGGCCCTCGACCGGCCGGCCGCCCGCGACGGCGGCCGGCTCACCCGCGCCCGCCCGACGCCGTTGTCAGTGCCGCCGATTACTGTGAGTGAGCATTGATCGACCGTGCACAGGGGGAAACATGGCGCACACCGACCAGACCATGCGACGCGTCCTGCGCCGCGAAATCGCGGGCACCATCGGACTGCTCACCGACGAACACGACTTCCGCGCCATGCGGCGCTACCGCAGCTTCACCTTCCACGACCACGCCGCCTATCTCCGGCAGGTGGAAGCCCTCCTGAGGGCACGCGCCGCAGAGGGCTCCCACACCACGATCGCCCTCTTCGACCCGGAGGAGTACGCCGACTTCTGCACCACGGCGGGCCTCGACCCCGACGCCCCCGCCAGCCGGACCCGGTTCACCGCCGAACTCGCCATCAACGGCCCCACCGTCCCGTACGAGGGCCAGCCCCTCACCGACCTCCTGCCGGCCCTGGTCGACGAAGCCGTCCGCCAGGCCACCTGGGAGTACGCGGCCACCCTGCTCGCCCGCCTCGGCACCTGCTCCACCTGCGGCGAAGATCTCGGCCGAGCCGCCTTCACCCGAGCCTCACGCCTCCTGCTCCAGGTCCTGCGGACCGCCCCACCGGGTAACCGGCACCTGGTATGCAGCGTCTCGGGATCCCCGGAAGACCTCGTCTCCGTCCTGCACGCCGACGAGGAGATCGACGGCAACCCCCACGTCGACGAGGCCGAGGCCCTCGAATTCACCAGCGTCCTCGCCCTCGGCCTGGCCACCCACAGCCCCGGCGGACTCGTCATGCGCATCAGCCCGGCGAGCGGCCCCGACCGCATCCACGGCTGGCGACTGCGCGGATACGGCCTCGAACCTCTCACCGCCGGCGAGGTCTTCGACGCCTACTGCACCGACGTCGAGAACGGCGACCTCATCTCCCCGGAATCCAACGTCGACTACTGCGCTCCGCCCGACCTCGGAGACGACCACCTGCCCCCGGGACACCACCACTGACGACCGCGGGGCGCGCCCCACCCGAAGGTGGAACGCCCCGCACACAGCGGCAGCCGCGGCCCCGCCCGGCCCTATTCGCCGGACAGCACCGCCTGAGCCGCGTTGCGCGCCTCCTCGGCGCTCTCCGCCGCCCGGGCGGCCGCGGCGGCCCGCTCGCACTGCGCCAGCGTGAACTTCGCCAGCGTCGCCCGCACGTACGGCAGCGACGCCGCACCCATGGAGAGGGAGGTGACACCCAGCCCCGTCAGCACGCAGGCCAGCAGCGGATCCGACGCGGCCTCACCGCACACTCCGCAGCTCTTGCCCTCGGCCTTCGCCGCCTCGGCGGACAGCGCGACCAGGTCGAGCAGCGCCGGCTGCCAAGGGTCCTGCAGCCGGGACACCGCACCCACCTGACGGTCGGCGGCGAAGGTGTACTGCGCGAGGTCGTTCGTCCCCAGCGACAGGAACTCGACCTCCTGGAGGACCGAGCGCGCACGCAGCGCGGCCGAGGGGATCTCCACCATCGCGCCGAACTTCGCCCGCAGCCCGGCCTCGCGGCAGGCGTCCGCGAACGCCTTCGCGTCCGCCCGGTCAGCCACCATCGGCGCCATGACCTCTAGGTAGACCGGCAGACTCTCCGCCGCCTTCGCCAGCGCCGTCAGCTGCGTCCGCAGCACGTCCGGGTGGTCCAGCAGCGTCCGCAGCCCCCGCACGCCCAGCGCCGGGTTCGGTTCGTCGCCCGGGGTCAGGAAGTCCAGCGGCTTGTCCGCGCCGGCGTCCAGCACCCGCACGACGACCCGGCCCTCGGGGAACGCCTCCAGCACCCGCCGGTAGGCGGAGACCTGCTTCTCCTCCGTCGGTGCGTTCTTGCTGTCGTCGAGGAAGAGGAACTCGGTACGGAAGAGACCGACGCCCTCCGCCCCGGCCTCCACCGCCGCCGGTACGTCGGCGGGACCACCGATGTTCGCGAGCAGCGGCATCTTGTGCCCGTCCGACGTGGCGCCCGGGCCGGTCGCGGCGGCCAGCGCCGCCTTGCGCTCGGCCGCCTCCGCGGCCAGCCGCGCCTTCTTCTCCTCGCCGGGATTCACGAAGATCTCACCGGTGCTCCCGTCGACGGCCACGACCGTGCCCTCGGGAATCTCCCCGGCCCCCGGAAGCGCCACCACGGCCGGCACACCGAGCGCCCGCGCGAGGATCGCGCTGTGACTGGTCGGCCCGCCCTCCTCGGTGACGAAGCCGAGCACCAGCGTCGGGTCCAGCAGCGCGGTGTCGGCCGGCGCGAGATCCCGCGCGATGAGGACGTACGGCTCGTCGCTGTCCGGGACACCCGGCATCGGCACCCCGAGCAGCCGGGCGACGATACGATTCCGCACGTCGTCGAGGTCGGCCACGCGACCGGCCAGGTACTCTCCGGCACCGGCCAGCAGGGCGCGATACGCGGCGAAGGCGTCGTAGACCGCCCGCTCGGCAGTGCTGCCGACGGTGATCCGCCGCTCCACGTCCGCCATCAGCTCGGGGTCCTGGGCCATCATGGCCTGCGCCTCGAGAACCGCCTGGGCCTCACCCCCGGCCAGGTTGCCGCGCGCCATCAGATCGGCGGCCACAGCTTCCACGGCCTTGCGGGCACGCCCCTGCTCACGCTCCGCGTCCTCGGCCGGAATCTGCTTGGCCGGCGGCTCCAGCACCGCCGTCCCCATGTGCCGAACCTCGCCGATCGCCACGCCGTGGCTCACCCCGACGCCTCGCAGCGTTGTCTCCATCTCACCCGTCCCGATAATGCGGCGGGTCCCGCCGCCGCGGTGGTTGTCCTGCCGGCCGTCGGACGACGGCGTCGACGTCACTTCCAGAGGAAGAGACTCTCGCCGGCCTTCACGTCGCCGTCCTCACGCAGCTCGGCGAGCGCCTCGGCCGTGGCCTCCAGGGCCACGATCGGGCAGATCGGCGACTTGCCCGCGGCCTCGACACCGGCCGGGTCCCAGCGCACCACGCCCTGGCCGCGGACCACGGTGTCGCCCTTGTTCACCAGGAGCTCGAACCCCTCGCCGTTGAGCTGCACGGTGTCGATGCCGAGGTGGGTCAGCACACCGTGCCCGCTGTCGTCGACGACGACGAAGGCGTGCGGGTGCAGGGAAACGATGACGCCGTCGACGGGGGCGACCGCTTCGGAGGGTTCGCGCACGGGGTCGATGGCGGTGCCCGGGCCGACCATGGCCCCGGAGAAGACGGGATCCGGCACAGCGGCCAGGCCGATGGTGCGTCCTGCGAGCGGGGACGAGACGGTGGTCATGGGAAGCCTCCCAGGGCGGGGATCTGTACGAGCCGTCACTGCCTGTCCCGGACGGCACACTGTGCAGCAGCGTATGTCATAGGAAGTACCGGTTCCGCACGAGTGTTCCGAATAGAGGTCTAGACCACACTCGCCACAGATTTGCACCCGTTCCGCGGGCCCGTGTACAGTTGTGACTCTGCCTGCGGTTGAGCGATGCCAAGCAACATGTCCTCGCCCGGCAGCAACCAACTCATCAGATCCTATCGCTGGATCGCCTTCTGCATGCTCGCAGGACGGTGGTCAGAAGCACCGGGAAAGCCTGATAGTGTTGGAAACACCGAAGGGAAGCGCCCGGAGGAAAGCCGCGAGAGATTATCTCGGGTGAGTACAAAGGAAGCGTCCGTTCCTTGAGAACTCAACAGCGTGCCAAAAGTCAACGCCAGATATGTTGATACCCCGACCTGATCGGTTCTTCTGATCGGGTTGAGGTTCCTTTGAAACACACACAGCGAGGACGCTGTGAACGGTCGGATTATTCCTCCGACTGTTCCGCTCTCGTGGATAGCATTCACGGAGAGTTTGATCCTGGCTCAGGA
>NZ_JBHXNW010000003.1:118072-206362 GCF_042717365.1 Streptomyces sp. NPDC058534 | reverse complement strand
TTCCCTTTCCGGCGGTTCCGACTCTATCAGATCCTTTCGGCTCTGATTCCCCGTCAGAGGGGGGTTGTCTTCCCGGCCCTCGGGCCGTTCCGACGAGGTGAGACTCTAGCGGATTCCCGGCTCCCGAGCTAATCGGGGGCCGCGTCCTTTCGAACGTGGATTCCTCATTCCGTAAATACGCGCACCGACAGATCGACTGTTCGTCGAGGAGTGGTTGGCACTTGCGGAATCGCTGTCCGGGGACCGACCGGAGTCGACGCTCACGTCGGACAACTCGGAGAACACTACGAGTGCGGGTCGGACGTGTCAAATCCAGGTCAGGGCGGCATCCGAGGCGTACTGTGGGGCTCGTGACGACGCGTACGTGTAGCCAGCTCTGGTGGGCCGCCTGACGGCGGCCGTACTCACGTATGCACTCAACGGCCGCCGCTTCGGCGGCCGTTCTCGTATCTCCCTCCAGGAGGGGCGGCCGGCGGGTGGCGGCGGCCCTGACCAGGAGGTGGAGAGATGACGCGGGTCTTCAGTGGGGTCAAGCCGACAGGGCACCTGACGCTGGGGAACTACCTGGGAGCCATGCGGCAGTGGGCCGCGGTGGACCAGCACCGGTCCGATGCGCTGTTCTGCGTCGTGGACCTGCACGCGCTGACCGTGGACCACGATCCGGCGCGGGTGCGCAGACTGAGCCGGCAGGCGGCGTCGCTGTTGCTGGCGGCGGGGCTGGACCCTGATCTGTGCACCGTGTTCGTGCAGAGCCATGTGGACGAGCACGCGCGGCTGTCGTACGTGCTGGAGTGCGTCGCGACCGACGGGGAGATGCGGCGGATGATCCAGTACAAGGAGAAGGCCGCGCGGGAGCGGGAGCGGGGCGGGAGTGTGCGGCTGTCGCTGCTGACGTATCCCGTGCTCATGGCGGCCGACATCCTGGCGTACGGGACGGACGACGTGCCGGTCGGGCACGACCAGACGCAGCACGTGGAGCTGGCGCGCGATCTCGCGGTGCGGTTCAACCAGCGGTACGGGCACACGTTCGTGGTGCCACGGGCCACGAATCCGGCGGTGGCGGCTCGGGTGATGAACCTGCAGGAGCCGACCTCGAAGATGGGGAAGAGCGACGACGTCGGGCCCGGGATCGTCTATCTGCTGGACGAGCCGGACGTGGCGCGGAAGAAGGTCATGCGGGCGGTGACCGACAGTGGGCGCGAGGTCGTGTACGACCGGGAGGAGCGGCCGGGGCTCGCGAACCTGCTGGAGATCCTCGCCGCCTGCGTGGGCGGCGAACCGGCGTCGCTGGCTGAGGCGTACGACTCGTACGGCGCCCTCAAGAAGGACACCGCGGAGGCCGTCGTCGAAGTGCTGCGGCCCGTGCAGCGGCGGCATCAGGAGCTGTGCGCGGATCCCGGTTACGTCGAGGGCGTGCTGCGGGAGGGCGCGGAGAAGGCGCGTGACATGGCCCGGCCGACCGTGGACGCGGCCTACCGGGCGATCGGGCTGTTGCCGCCCGTGAACGCGGCGCGGTAGGCGCGGGGGCTGGTGGCGAGGCGCGATGCGAAGTGCTGGCGCATGGTGACCTCGCTGCCGAAGCCCGCCCGGCGGGCGACCTCGGGCATGGGCAGGTCGGTGCGTTCCAGCAGTCGCTGGGCGGCGGCGATGCGCTGGTCGAGGAGCCAGCGCAGGGGGGTGGTGCCGGTCTCGGCCGTGAAGTGACGGGCGAAGGAGCGCGGGGACATGTCGGCGCGGGCGGCCAGGTCGGCGACCGTGAGCGGCTCGTGGAGGTGGCTCAGGGCGTGTTCGCGGACGGCGGCGAGGGTGTCGGCGTCGCGGTCGGCCCGGGGAGTGGGCCGCTCGATGAACTGGGCCTGGGTGCCGGTGCGGAACGGGGCGGTGACCATCGAGCGGGCGATGGTGGCGGCGGCTTCGGCGCCGTGGGCCAGGCGGACCAGGTGGAGACAGAGGTCGATGCCGGCCGCCGTGCCGGCGGCGGTCCAGATGTTGTCGTCCTCGATGAAGAGGGCGTCGGGGACCACGGTGACGCGGGGGTGGTGGGTGCGCAGGAGGTCGATCAGCCGCCAGTGGGTGATGGCCCGGCGGCCGTCGAGCAGGCCGGCCTGGGCGAGGGTGAAGGCACCGCCGCACAGTGCGGCGACGGCGGTGCCGCGGGCGTGGGCGCGGCGGAGGGCGTCGAGCACGGGGGCGGGCGCCGGGGTGAGGTGGTCGTCGAGCCCCGGGACCACGACGAGGTCGGCGCGGTCCAGCCAGCCGAGGGCGCGGTCGGGGTGGAGGGCGAGGCCGCCACGCATCGATACGGCGGCCTCGCGGTCGGCGGCGACCCGGCGCAGGTCGAAGGCGGGGGCGCCGCGGTCGGTGCGGTCGGTGCCCCAGACCTCGGTGATGACGGAGACGTCGAAGGCCCGGATGCCGGGGAAGGCCACCAGGGCGACGCGGTAGGGGGTCCGGGACCGGGCCGGGGGTGCGGCTTCGGAGGCCATGGGTGGCATGCGTGCCATGGATGCCATGCGTGGCAGTAAACCATCGATCGGTGGCTTTTCGACCTCTGGGGTGTGGTGCTGCCGGGCGGCACGATCGGGGCATGGACATCGCGGAGAACGCAGCACTGGTGGTCGTGGACGTGCAGCAGGGGTTCGAGGAGGTCGGCTACTGGGGTACGCGCAACAATCCGGCGGCGGACGACAACATCGCCGCGCTCATCGACGGGTGGCAGGCGAGCGGGCGGCCGGTCGTGTTCGTGCGGCACGACTCGGTCACGCCCGGGTCGCCGTTGCGGGCCGGGTACGAGGGCAACGGGTTCAAGGAGTACGTCGAGCGGCGGCGCGGGAAGGGCGGCGGGGCCGAGCTGCTGGTCACGAAGACCGTCAACTCGGCGTTCCTCGGGACGCCGGATCTGGGGGCCTGGCTGCGGGCCGCGGGGATCTCGCAGGTCGTGGTGGCCGGGATCCAGACGAACATGTGCGTCGAGACGACCGCACGGATGGGCGGGAATCTCGGGTACGAGGTCGTGGTCGCGTTCGACGCGACGTACACCTTCGGTCTTGAGGGTCCCTTCGGCTGGCGGCAGAGCGCGGACGAGCTGGCGCGGGCGACGGCGGTGTCGCTGCACGGAGGCGGGTTCGCGCAGGTGGTGACGGCCGAGGAGGTGCTGGGCGCGGCGAAGTGAGCCCGTCAGTCCTTGGTGCCGGAGGCCAGTTCGCGGCTGCGGTCGCGGGCGGCCTCCAGGGCGGCGATGAGGGCGGCGCGGACGCCGTGGCTCTCCAGTTCGCGGATGGCGTTGATCGTGGTGCCGGCGGGTGAGGTCACGTTCTCGCGGAGCTTGACCGGGTGTTCGCCGCTGTCGCGGAGCATGGTGGCGGCGCCGATGGCGGACTGGACGATGAGGTCGTGGGCCTTGTCGCGGGGCAGGCCGAGGAGGATGCCGGCGTCGGTCATGGCTTCGACCAGGTAGAAGAAGTACGCCGGGCCGGAGCCGGAGAGGGCGGTGCAGGCGTCCTGCTGGGACTCGGGGACGCGGAGGGTCTTGCCCACGGCGCCGAAGATCTCCTCCGCGTGGGCGAGGTGGCCGGCGGTGGCGTGAGTGCCGGCGGAGATGACGGACATGGCCTCGTCGACGAGGGCGGGGGTGTTCGTCATGACGCGGACCACGGGGGTGCCGGTGGCCAGGCGGTCCTCGAAGAAGGCGGTCGGGATGCCCGCGGCGCCGCTGATGACCAGGCGGTCGGCGGGGACGTGCGGGGCGAGTTCGTCGAGGAGCGTACCCATGTCCTGCGGCTTGACCGTGAGGATGAGGGTGTCGGCGGTCTTGGCGGCCTCGGCGTTGGTGACGGGGGTGACTCCGTAGCGGGTGCGGAGTTCGTCGGCGCGCTCCTGGCGGCGGGCGGTGACCAGGAGGTCGGCGGGTGACCAGCCGGCTCCGATCATGCCGCTGAGCAGGGCTTCGCCGATCTTGCCGGTGCCGAGGACTGCGACTTTCTGGGTCATGGCTTTCGGTGCCCTCCGGTGCCCTGTCTGAGGTGTGTCGTCCGTCTTCGTCATCCTCGCATCCGCGGGGGTGGGTGGGGTGCGGTGTCCAGTGGGCGGGATGTCGCAACGGCCTCGTCCTCAAGCGCCGGACGGGCTGTCAGGGCGTTCGGCGTTTCAATGTTGCCGCGCCGAGCGCCAGGACCAGGAGGGCGCAGCCCGCGACGATCGCCGCGTCGCGTACGAAGGCGGCGGTCATGTCGGTGTGGCGGAGGACCTCGTTCATGCCGTCGACCGCGTAGGACATGGGCAGGACGTCGGAGATGGCCTCCAGGGCGGGGTGCATGTTGTCGCGCGGGGTGAAGAGGCCGCACAGGAGGAGCTGGGGGAAGATCACGGCCGGCATGAACTGCACCGCCTGGAACTCGGAGGCCGCGAAGGCCGAGACGAAGAGGCCGAGTGCGGTGCCCAGGAGGGCGTCCAGCAGGGCCACGAGGAGGAGCAGCCAGGGGCTGCCCGTGACGTCCAGGCCGAGGAACCAGACCGCGAGGCCGGTGGCAAGGGCCGACTGGACGATGGCGAGGGTTCCGAAGGCGAGGGCGTAGCCGGCGATGAGGTCGCCCTTGCCGAGCGGCATGGCGAGGAGGCGTTCGAGGGTGCCGGAGGTGCGCTCGCGCAGGGTGGCGATGGACGTCACCAGGAACATCGTGATCAGCGGGAAGATCCCGAGGAGTGAGGCGCCGATGTTGTCGAAGGTGCGCGGGCTGCCGTCGAAGACGTAGCGCAGCAGGAACAGCATCACGCAGGGGATCAGGAGCAGGAGCGCGATGGTGCGGGGGTCGTGGCCGAGCTGGCGCAGGACGCGGGTCGCGGTGGCGGTGGTGCGGGTGAGGCCCAGGGCGCGGGTGGGGGCCGGGGTGAGGGTGGGCGCGGGGGCGGCTGAGGTGGTCATGGGGTGGTCTCCTTCGTGCGGGCGGCCGTCGTGGCCGCGTCGACCAGGTGCAGGAAGGCTTCCTCGACGGTCTCGGAGCCGGTGCGGGCGCGCAGGGCGTCGGGGGTGTCGTCGGCGAGGATCCGGCCCTCGCGCATGAGGAGGAGGCGGTGGCAGCGCTCGGCCTCGTCCATCACGTGGGAGGAGACGAGGAGGGTGGCGCCGCGGTCGGCGGCGAGGGAGTGGAAGAGGGTCCACAGGTCGCGGCGGAGGACCGGGTCGAGGCCGACCGTGGGTTCGTCGAGGACCAGGAGTTCGGGGGCGCCGAGCAGGGCGACGGCGAGGGAGACGCGGCTGCGCTGGCCGCCGGAGAGGTTGCCGGCCAGGGCGTCGGCGTGGGTGGTGAGGTCGACCTCGGCGACGACGCGGGTGACGTCGGCGCGGCGGCGGTCGGCCATGGCGCGGCCGGGGGCGAGGATCGCGGCGAAGTAGTCGAGGTTCTGGCGGACGGTCAGGTCGTCGAAGACGGACGGGGCCTGGGTGACGTAGCCGATGCGGGTGCGCAGGGCGGGGTGGCCGGCCGGGCGGCCGAGGACGTCGAGGGTGCCGGTGGCCTTGGCCTGGGTGCCGGCGATGGCGCGCATGAGGGTCGACTTGCCGCAGCCGGAGGGGCCGAGGAGGCCGGTGATCTGTCCGCGCGGGACGGTGAAGCCGAGGGCGCGCAGGACGGTGCGGGGGCCGCGGACGACGGTGAGGTCCTCGGCGCGGACGGCGGGCGGGGCGGGGTCGCCGCCTTCTGTTCCGGGTGGCCGGGAGGCGTAATTCATCATGTGATGAATACTCCTCCCGGTCACCCGTGCCGTCAAGCCGCCGGGGCCTTCGCGAGGAGGAGCAGGACGTCGTACGTCTCCTCGACGATGCCGTCCGGGAAGGCGGCCAGGAGGTGTTGGCGTTCCTCGGCGAGGAAGGCCGCGCTGTGTTCCGCGCCGTGGGTCAGGAAGACCGAGTGGCTGCCGAGGTTGGCCAGGTGGGTGTCGAGGGGGACGCGGCGGCTCCAGCGGATCTCGCGGCGGGTGAAGCCGAGGCTGTCGGTGGGGTCGGCGGCGCGGGCGTTGACGTTGCGTTTCTCGGCGGAGACGTCGATGTCGAAGTGGTTCTCGATGCGTCGGGCGGCGGCCCTGATCCACGGGACGTCGAGGGCGTCCGTGTTCCACCAGAGCGCTAGCGCGCCGCCAGGACGCAGTACGCGCAGCGCCTCCGGGATCGCCCGGGCTGGGTCGGTCCAGTGCCAGGCCTGGGCGTAGGTGAGGAAGTCGGCGCGGTGGCCGGCGAGGGGCAGGGCGTTGCCGTTGCCCCGGACGACCGGCACGTCGGGGAGGGTGCGGCGGAACTCGGCGGCCATGCCGGCGCCGGGCTCCACGGCGATCACGTCGGCGCCGCGCGCGTGCAGGAGGGCGGTGGCGATGCCCGTACCGGCGCCGACGTCCACGACGCGGGAGCCCTTCAGGGGGCGGCCGGCCAGCTCCTCCAGCGCGTCGAGGAGGGCGGGCGGGTACGAGGGGCGGTTCGCGGCGTACTGGGCCGCGGCGGCGTTGAAGGAATGGGCGCGGGCGCCGCGGTCGGGGGCCGGGGTGGCCTCCCCGGGGGTCACGGGTGTCGTCATACGGCCATGGTGGCCGCGTTCCCGCTACCGGCGGCGGCGCTTTTTCGGGTTGCCCGAGCGGCGGGTGGCGCGCTTCTCGTACTCCGCGCGGGCCTTCTCGTACTCCGCGCGGTGGAGCTTCTCGCCCGGGGCCTCGGCGAGGGTGCGGAAGAAGTAGGCGAGGAGGGAGCCGACGAAGCCGATGGCCAGCAGGCCGCGCATCGAGGCCTGGCGGTCGGGGTCGGGACGGCCGGCGAAGCCGGACCAGGTGTGGCGGAAGGCCAGGGCGCTGCAGATCGCGAACATCACGACCATCAGCAGCGAGACGAAGCTGCCGATGTCGGCGATCTGGAGGCCGTCGTAGGCGATGCGGAGCACGAGGCAGGCGGCGGCCGCCACGGCGAGGGAGCCCACGGCGAGGCCCGCCCGCCGGGCGCCGTAGCCGCCGTCGTGGTTCACCCAGGTCGTGCCGTAGAACCGGAGGGGTTCGGGGCGGGGGCCGGGTGTGGAGCCCGCGGGGGTCTCCGGGATGCCGTTCTTGCCGTTCTCTGCGCTCACGGGTCGATTATGGCGCCGGGGGTGCCGCGGGCTCCGGGTGGGATCAGCAGCGCGGGGCGACGTACCCGTCGCTGCCGGTGCGCACGTAGGCGTCGGAGACGTACTGGCCGCTGCCGATGCAGTCCCAGACGTTCGAGGTGCCGTACGGGCCCGAGACCCGGGTGCCCGGCGTCTGGCAGCTGATCGAGACGTTGGCGCCCTCGGGCAGGACCCGCACGATCGCGTAGCCGGTCCCCGGTCCGCTGCGGACGTTCAGCCGGTAGCCCGGTGCGACCGGGTAGCTGCGCCGGGCCGCGGCCGTCGTGGTCACGGCGCCCGGCGTCGCCTTCTCGTCCTCGCCGTCCCCTACGGCCGGAATCTGGTCGACAGACATGGAAATCCTCCCCCGTTGTGCCCCACGACGCTCATGGGGCCCCGTTGATACCCCAAGAACAAGCCATAAAACACCAGTTCGCAACTCGCATACGAGGGGCGGCCCGCCGCCTCTGTCCCGTACGCCCCATCGACTAGGCTCCGAGCGTCGCTCGCGCGAACGAACAGCACGGGGGGTGGTTCCATGGCGCCGCAGCAGAACGCCGGAGCCGGCGCGGAAGCGGAACTTCCGGAGTACGCCGGCCACTACCGGCTGGAGTCGTGCCTGGGCTCCGGCGGCATGGGCGTCGTCCACCTGGCCCGCGGCACCTCCGGGATGCGGGTCGCGGTCAAGGTCGTACACGCCTCGTATGCCAAGGATCCCGAGTTCAGGGGGCGTTTCCGGCAGGAGGTGGCCGCGGCCCGGCGGGTCAGCGGAGCCTTCACGGCGCCGGTCGTGGACGCCGATCCGGAGGCCGGACGGCCCTGGATGGCCACGCTCTACATCCCCGGGCCCACGCTCTCCGAGCAGGTGAAGCGGAACGGGCCCATGGACGAGGCCCAGTTGCGTCGGCTGATGGCCGGGCTCGCCGAGGCGCTGCGTGACATCCACCGGGTCGGCGTCGTGCACCGGGACCTGAAACCGAGCAACGTACTGCTCGCCGAGGACGGTCCGAAGGTCATCGACTTCGGCATTTCCCGGCCGAAGGACAGCGAACTGCGCACCGAGACCGGGAAGTTGATCGGGACGCCGCCGTTCATGGCGCCCGAGCAGTTCCGGCGGCCCCGGGAGGTGGGGCCCGCGGCCGACGTGTTCGCCCTCGGGTCGCTGACGGTGCACGCGGCGACTGGGCGGGGGCCCTTCGACTCCGACAGCCCGTATGTCGTCGCCTACCAGGTCGTGCACGACGAGCCCGACCTGACCGGCGTACCGGAGTCGCTGGCGCCGCTGGTGCTGCGGTGTCTCGCCAAGGAGCCCGAGGACCGGCCCACGCCGGACGAGTTGATGCGGCAGTTGCGGTCGGTGGCGGCGGGGTACGACACGCAGGTGTTCATACCGGCGCAGCGGGAGGAGGGGTCGTCGGCCCCGGCGCCCGCCGCGGCACCGGACGCTCCCGCCGAGCCGGCCGTGCGGCGGCTCGGGAAGCGGGCGGGGCTGGTGGCCGGTGCGCTCTGCCTCGCCGTGCTCGGCGGGCTCGTCTGGGTCCAGCTGTCCGGCGGCGGCGAACCCGCGCCCAGGACGCCCGCCGCGCAGAGTGCGCCGGGTGGCTTCGGCGCGTGGGAGACGACGTCCTCCGCCGGGAAGAGCGGTGGCATGCCCCAGTGCTCGTACGCGGCGCGGCGGCTGCTGTGCGCGCGGCCCGGCCTGGTCTTCGCCGTCGATCCGGCCGACGGCGGCATCCTGTGGCGGCACGCCGTCGAGGAGACCGTGCGGAGCGAACCGCCGGTCGTGTCGGGCGGGCTCGTGCAGCCCGAGGTCGGTCTGCTGGGCCCGCTGGAGGCGCTCGACCCCGCCACGGGCGAGCCGGTGTGGCAGGAGGACATGCCCGCGTACGACGGACTGCGGTGCGTCGGCGACATGCTCCTGCTCACCCGCGCCGACGGGGTGGTCACCGGCGTGGACAGCGCCTCGGGGCGGACCCGGTGGGCGCACCGGATCCCGGGGCAGTCCGTGCCGTACTTCACCTCGTTCGCCGGGGAGCGGCGGCCGGCGGCGTACGCGACGAGCCAGTCGGCGGACGGGAACCGCACCCGGGTCACCGCGGTGGACCCGGCGAGCGGGGACGTGCGGTGGGAAGCGGAGCTGGAGGGAACGCTGGCGCTCGTGGGCGCGGCGGAGGGGTCCGTGTACCTCGTCCCCGAAGGAGCGGCCTACGGCGACGCGAAGGCCGTGGTCCGCTACACGCCCGCCACCGGGGAGACCCGCCGGGTGGACCTGCCGGTGCCGGTCGAGCAGGCGGCGGTCGGCGTGCACGGGGACACCGTGTACCTCGCTGGCGCGGGCGGTTCGGTGGTGGCCGTCGACATGGCGGCCGGGAAGCAGAAGTGGCGGCTGGAGACCGGGGTGAGCCGGGGCTCAGCTCCCGTCTCCGACGGCCGGCACGTGTACGTCACCGCGCCCGACGGGCGGCTCCTGGGCGTCGACGCCCGCGAGGGCAGGCTCCTCGGGCAGACCCGGCCGCGGCTCGGCGCCGACTCCGACCGGGTTCCGGCCTCGCTGCCCGCGCCGCTGCTCGCGGGCGGGCACGTCTACGCCACCGCGCCCGACGGGACCGTGTTCGGCGTGGACGGGCGGGACCCCGCCGCCTGGTGAGCGGGGCCTTTGGCGGGTTCAGCCCAGCTTGGACACGTCGCGGATGGCGCCCTTGTCCGCACTGGTGGCCATCGCGGCGTACGCCTTGAGGGCCGCGGAGACCTTGCGGTCGCGGTTCTTCGGGGCGTACACGCCGTTCAGGGCCTGGTCGCGGCGGGTCAGTTCGGCGTCGTCCACGAGCAGCTCGATGGAGCGGTTCGGGATGTCGACGCGGACGCGGTCGCCGTCCTCGACGAGGGCGATCGTGCCGCCGGCCGCCGCCTCCGGCGAGGCGTGGCCGATGGAGAGGCCGGAGGTGCCGCCGGAGAAGCGGCCGTCGGTGACCAGGGCGCAGGCCTTTCCGAGGCCGCGGCCCTTCAGGTACGAGGTCGGGTAGAGCATCTCCTGCATGCCGGGGCCGCCCTTGGGGCCCTCGTAGCGGATGACGACGACGTCGCCCTCCTTGACCTGCTGGGTGAGGATCTTCTCGACGGCCTCCTCCTGCGACTCGCAGACGACCGCCGGGCCCTCGAAGGTCCAGATGGACTCGTCGACGCCCGCCGTCTTCACCACGCAGCCGTCCACGGCGAGGTTGCCGCGCAGGACCGCCAGGCCGCCGTCCTTGGAGTAGGCGTGCTCGACGGAGCGGATGCAGCCGCCCTCGGCGTCGTCGTCCAGGGAGTCCCAGCGCTCGGACTGGGAGAAGGCCTCGGCGGAGCGCTTGCAGCCGGGGGCCGCGTGCCAGAGTTCCACGGCCTCCTGCGACGGGGAGCCGCCGCGGACGTCCCAGGTCTTCAGCCAGTCGGCCAGAGACGGGCTGTGCACGGAGTGCACGTCCTCGTTGAGCAGGCCGCCGCGGTGCAGTTCGCCCAGGAGGGCGGGGATGCCGCCGGCGCGGTGCACGTCCTCCATGTAGTACGTGCGGTCCTTGGCGACGTTGGGGGCGACCTTGGCCAGACAGGGGACACGGCGCGAGAGGGCGTCCATCTCCGTGAGGCCGAAGGAGACCTCCGCCTCCTGGGCGGCGGCCAGCAGGTGCAGGATCGTGTTGGTGGAGCCGCCCATCGCGATGTCCAGCGCCATGGCGTTCCCGAAGGCCGCGGGGGTGGCGATGTTGCGGGGCAGGACCGAGTCGTCGTCCTGCTCGTAGTAGCGGCGGGTCAGGTCCAGGACCGTGCGGGCGGCGTTCTCGTAGAGCGCCTTGCGGGCGGTGTGCGTGGCCAGGACCGAGCCGTTGCCGGGGAGGGAGAGGCCGATGGCCTCGGTCAGGCAGTTCATCGAGTTGGCGGTGAACATGCCGGAGCAGGAGCCGCAGGTGGGACAGGCGTTCTCCTCGATCCGGAGGATGTCCTCGTCGGAGATCTTGTCGTTGACCGCCTCCGACATCGCGTCGACCAGGTCGAGCGTGCGGACCGTGCCGTCCACCAGGGTGGCGCGGCCGGACTCCATCGGGCCGCCCGAGACGAAGACCGTGGGGATGTTCAGGCGCAGGGCGGCGTTGAGCATGCCCGGGGTGATCTTGTCGCAGTTGGAGATGCAGATCAGGGCGTCGGCGCAGTGGGCCTCGACCATGTACTCCACGCTGTCCGCGATCAGGTCGCGGGAGGGCAGCGAGTAGAGCATGCCGCCGTGGCCCATGGCGATGCCGTCGTCCACGGCGATCGTGTTGAACTCGCGCGGGATGCCGCCGGCCGCGACGACCGCTTCGCTGACGATCCGGCCGACCGGGGCGAGGTGCGTGTGGCCCGGCACGAACTCCGTGAAGCTGTTGGCGACGGCGATGATCGGCTTCCGCCCGATGTCCGCGCCGGGTACACCGGAGGCACGCATAAGGGCGCGGGCGCCCGCCATGTTGCGGCCGTGGGTGACTGTGCGGGACCTCAGTTCGGGCATCGTCGCTCGCTCCTTCGGAGAGTTATGACTGCCGTCGAGCGTACGCCGGTTATCCAGGGGTCGGGACAGGGTGTCCGGAATGCGGGACGCCCGTCTCGTCCACAGTGTCCCGGGCGTGGCGTCAGGGACCCGTGAGGTGGCCCTGCACGACCGGGGCCAGCCGCGCGACGATCTGCTCCGGGTCGGCGGAGGCCAGCGGCTCCACCTTGATCACGTAGCGCAGCATCGCGCACCCCACCAGTTGCGCCGCCGCCAGCTCGACGCGCAGTTCCGCGTCCGGGCGGTCCAGGCGGGCCGCGACCCGGTTCAGCAGCTGGGCGGAGATCAGCCGGCGGAAGACGGCGGCCGCGGTGTCGTTGTTCACGGCGGAGCGGACGATGGCCAGCACCGGCTTGCGGGTGGTGGGGTTCTCCCAGATGCCGATGATGAAGCGGGCGAGCCGCTCGCCGACGGCGTCGAGGGGACCGTCGGCGATCACGTCCGGGGCCTCCAGGGCGGGCGCGAAGGCGATCTCGATGGCCGCCTCGAAGACCTGCTCCTTGGTGCCGAAGTAGTGGTGCACGAGCGCCGGGTCCACACCGGCCGCCTTGGCGATGCCCCGCACGGACGTCTTCTCGTAGCCGTGCTCCGAGAACTCCTGGCGGGCCGTGGTGAGGATGCGGTCGCGGGTGTCGCCGGACTCCGTGCGCGGCGGGCGGCCACGGCGGCGGGTGGTCCCGCCGGTGTCGCTCACCGGCGGTGCGCCTTCGTCGCGGAGGCCGACGACGCCGACGCCAGGTGCAGGCGGGCGAAGGCCAGGGCCTCGGCGAGATCGGCCTCACGTTCGGCGCCTGACATCGCGCGCCGGGTGTTGACCTCGATGACGACATGGCCGTCGAAGCCGGTGTCCGCGAGCCCTTCCAGCAGCTCGGCGCAGGGCTGGTCGCCCCGGCCGGGGACCAGGTGCTCGTCCTTGGCGGAGCCCTTGCCGTCGGCGAGGTGGACGTGGCCCAGGCGGTCGCCCATGCGGTCGACCATGTCGAGGGCGTCGGTGCGGGAGGTCGAGGCGTGGCTGAGGTCGATCGTGAAGTGGCGGTAGTCGTCCTTCGTCACGTCCCAGTCGGGGGCGTACGCCTGCATCTCGCGGTCGCGGTAGCGCCAGGGGTACATGTTCTCGACGGCGAAGCGGACGTCCGTCTCGTCCGACATCCGCCAGATGCCACTGACGAAGTCCCGCGCGTACTGGCGCTGCCAGCGGAACGGGGGGTGGACCACCACGGTGCTCGCACCGAGTCGCTCGGCGGCGGCGCGGGCGCGCTGGAGCTTGACCCAGGGGTCGGTGGACCAGACGCGCTGGGTGATGAGCAGACACGGCGCGTGCACGGCCAGTATCGGCATGCGGTGGTAGTCGCTGAGTCTGCGCAGCGCGTCGATGTCCTGGCTGACCGGATCCGTCCAGACCATCACCTCGACGCCGTCGTAGCCGAGGCGTGCGGCGATCTCGAAGGCCGTCGCCGTCGACTCCGGGTAGACGGAAGCCGTCGACAGGGCGACCTTCGCGTCCGGGATTCGGACTGCGTCGCTGGGTTTTGCCACGGGGGTCAGGTTACGGGGTGTGGGTTGGAGGGGGTGGGGGGCCCAAGGGTGCGGGGTGCGTTGTGGCTTGTCGCGGCCACGCGGCGGAGCCGCGCATCGATACAGCCCCGCGCCCCTGACGGGGCCTACACCTGGCCCATGTGGTCCAGTCTGCGGAGGATCACGCCCTCTCTCAGGGCCCACGGGCAGATTTCCAGGTTCTCGACGCGGAAGAGGTCCATCGCCGCCTCCGCCACCAGGGCGCCGGCCAGGAGCTGGTTCGCGCGGCCCTCGGAGACGCCGGGGAGTTCGGCGCGCTCGGGGCCGGTCATGGCGGCCAGGCGCGGCACCCACGCCTCCAGGGAGGCACGTTTCAGCTCGCGCTGGACGTAGAGGCCCTCGGCGGAGCGGGCGGCGCCGGCGATGCGGGCCAGCTGCCGGAAGGTCTTGGACGTGGCGACCACGTGGTCGGGCGTGCCGGAGCGGCTGAACTCGCCGACCGTCCGGGCGATCTCCGTCCGGACGTGCCGGCGCAGCGCCCTGACGTCGTCCGGCTCGGGCGGGTCGCCGGGCAGCCAGCCGGCGGTCAGGCGGCCCGCGCCCAGCGGCAGCGACGCGGCCGTGTCGGGCTCCTCGTCCATGCCGTAGGCGATCTCCAGCGAGCCGCCTCCGATGTCCAGGACCAGCAGCTTGCCCGCGGACCAGCCGAACCAGCGGCGGACGGCGAGGAACGTGAGCCGCGCCTCCTCCGCGCCGCTGAGGACCGTCAGCTCGACGCCGGTCTCGGCCCGCACGCGCGCGAGGACGTCGTCGGCGTTGGTCGCCTCGCGCACGGCGGAGGTGGCGAACGGCAGGATCTCCTCGACGCCCTTGTCCTCGGCCGCCTGAAGGGCCTCGTGAACGACCGCGACCAGCTTGTCGACGCCGTCGGGGCCGATGGCGCCGTCCTCGTCGAGGAGCTGGGCGAGGCGGAGATCCACCTTGTGCGAGTGGGCGGGCAGGGGGCGGGCGCCGGGGTGCGCGTCCACCACCAGCAGGTGCACCGTGTTCGAACCCACGTCGAGGACACCGAGTCTCATGTACGGAACGCTACTGCCCGCGGAGCGGGCGGCGGTGCCCTCATCCGCCTCGGGCGTCTTACCCTGGAGCCGTGCCAAAGACGAAAAAGGCGAAGGCTGAAAAGTCGGCCAAGAAGGACAAGAGGCGCGGAATGGGCGACGAGAAGGGTCTTGACTTCGCCCGCGCGTGGGTGGAGTTCCCCGATCCGGCGGACGACGAGCAGGTCTTCCGGTGTGACCTGACATGGCTGACCTCCCGCTGGAACTGCATCTTCGGCAGCGGTTGCCAGGGCATCCAGGCGGGCCGCGCGGACGACGGGTGCTGCTCGCTGGGCGCGCACTTCTCCGACGAGGACGACGAGCGGCGGGTCGCCGAGCACGTGGCGCGGCTCACGCCGGACATCTGGCAGCACCACGCCGAGGGCACGCGGGACGGCTGGACCTCCGAGGACGACGAGGGCTCCCGGCAGACCCGCCCCTTCCAGGGCTCGTGCATCTTCCAGAACCGGCCTGGTTTCGCCGGGGGCGCGGGCTGCTCGCTGCACATCCTGGCCCTGAAGGAGGGCCGGGAGCCGCTGGAGACCAAGCCGGACGTGTGCTGGCAGCTTCCGGTGCGGCGGACGTACGAGTGGATCGACCGGCCCGACGACACGCGCGTGCTCCAGGTGTCGATCGGTGAGTACGACCGGCGCGGCTGGGGTCCCGGCGGGCACGACCTGCACTGGTGGTGCACCTCGGCGACCTCGGCGCACGGCGCGGGCGACCCGGTGTACGTCTCGTACCGGCCCGAGCTGATCGAGCTGATGGGCAAGGCGGGGTACGACCGGCTGGTCGAGCTGTGCGAGGAGCGGCTGGCCTCGCAGCTGCCGCTGCTCGCGCCGCATCCGGCGGATCCTGCTCGCTGAGGACTTCGTAGGCCGCGTTTGCCCCAGGAGGTGGACGGGTGTCCTAGGAGGTGGACGGGCTCGGGTCGCCGGTGTCGCTCGGTAGGGGCGAGGAGCCGGTGCCGCCCGTCGGGGACGGTCCGGTGGGCGTCGGGTCCGGGGCGGGCGATGTCGGTGACGGGTCCTCGGTGGGTGTCGGGTCCGGGTCGGGCTGCGAGGTCGATGGCGACGGGTCCGGGCCCGGGTCGGACGGTGACGGCGAGTGGTCCGGGGTGCTGGGGCGCGGGCGCGGGCCCGGGTGGGAGGGGCCGGGCGCGGTGCCGTAACCCTTGATGGAGACGACCGCGCCGGCGGGCGATACCGCCACCCGGGCGGTCCAGTGGCCGGACGGCTCGCGCAGGTGGTCGACGTACACCCGGATCGTGCGGGATTCGCCGGGGCGCAGGGTGCCGGAGGACTGGCTCAGGTAGAGCCAGGACGCGCCTACGGACGCGGACCAGCGGACCGGGGCGTCGCCGGTCGCGGTCAGGGTGACCTGCGTGGTGTCGCCGTCGTGGCCGGCCGTCACGCTCAGCGCGGCGGCGCCCTTCTCGTCGGCGCCGGAGACGCTGACGACCTCCACGGAGACGTCGGACTCGCCGTTCTTGCCGAAGCCGGTGCCGGGGGTGGTGCTGGCGTTGCCCGCGTTCTCGTACCCGCCGCCGGTGGAGTCGCCGTCCAGGCCGTCGGGGCTCTGTGCCTCGCTGGCGCTGGACGAGCGGCCGTCCTCGCCCTCTACGACGGGGGTGCCGCGGTAGGCCGCCCAGAGGGCGAGCACGGGCGCCGCGACGACGGTGGCGACGACGGTGCTGGTGACGGCACGCGCGCGTAGCCGGTCCCGGCGGGCGGCGCGGTCCTTGGGGTCCATGGGGAAGCCGCGGCGGTCGAAGCGGGGGGCGGCGATTCGCGCGCGTGGGTGGTGCGCCATGGCCACGTGCAGCGCGGTGCGGGGGGCCTCCAGGACGGGGAGTTCGGCCGGGGTGACGCTGGTGCCGGGCCAGCGGCCGGGGATCGCGCGCTCTGCCGTGCGGCGGCAGCGGGGGCAGTCGTCCACGTGCCGGACGAGTTCGCGGCGCAGGGCGGCGCTGAGCACGTACCGGTTGTCGCCGGTGAGGCGGGCTACGCCGGTGCAGGTGCCGGTCTCCACGACGGCCAGGGCGGCGCGGGTGCGTTCGACCTCGCAGGCGGCGGAGGCGAGGAGTTCCCGGGTGGCGGCCAGGTCCATGCCGAGGACCGCGGCGACCTCGTGGGGGGCCAGGCGGTGGCGGACGGCGAGTTCCAGGGCCTCGCGCTGCTCGGGGGTGGTGCCGGCGGCCTCCGGCCAGGCGAGTTGGGCGAGTTCGCTGCGGTGGCGTTGTCGGGTCTTGTCGTCGGGGGTGTCGGTGGTGGTCGCTTCGGTGGTGGTCGTGGGGGTGGGGCGGCCTGCCGCGTGGCTGCTCTGACGTTTCTGCTTGGCCTCGGCGAGCTTGCGGAGGCAGGCCCAGCGGGCCAGTGCGTACAGCCAGGCCCTGCGGTCCTGGGGGGAACCGGGGCCGCGGTGGCCGCGGCGCTGGGCGAGCGCCAGGACGTCGCCCAGGGCGGCGGTCGCGGCGGTGTGGTCGCAGAGCACGGACAGGCAGTACGTGAACAGGCCGTCCAGATACGCGTCGTACGCGGCGTGGCGCTCGGGCGGTCGCTGCGCCAGGGAACGCGCCGCGGCGCGGTCACGCGCCTCCCGGTGCGCTCGGTGTGCGCCGGTCGTGCGGGTCGTGGTCTCCGGACTGCTCCTCATCACTCGGCGACCGTAGGGGGCTATGGGTGGCGCGAACTGGCGCGTTGGGCACTTTTAATCCGTACGGGTGAAACGATCCCTCATAAGGGGACAGGAAGCGGTTGTTCCGGGGGGTGGGATGCCTGTGGCGGCCTGTGGCGGCCTGTGGCGTGGCGCGGAACACAGTCCCAGGCAGCGCCGCGTCGGGGTGTCAGTGGGGGCCGTTACGGTTCGTGCATGGCTGCTCGTGTGAAGTCCACCAAGGAACGGCCGTCCTTCCGCTGCACCGAGTGCGGCTGGCAGACGGCCAAATGGCTCGGTCGCTGTCCCGAGTGCCAGGCGTGGGGCACCGTCGAGGAGTACGGCGCGCCCGCCGTGCGGACGACATCACCGGGGCGTGTGACCACCTCCGCGGTGCCGATCGGGGAGGTCGACGGACGTCAGGCGACCGCGCGGTCGACCGGTGTGCCGGAACTGGACCGGGTGCTGGGTGGCGGGCTGGTGCCCGGTGCGGTGGTGCTGGTCGCGGGTGAGCCCGGGGTCGGGAAGTCCACGCTGCTGCTGGACGTCGCCGCCAAGTCCGCGAGCGACGAGCACCGGACGCTGTACGTCACGGGTGAGGAGTCGGCGAGTCAGGTGCGGCTGCGGGCCGACCGGATCGACGCGATCGACGATCATCTCTACCTTGCCGCCGAGACCGATCTTTCGGCGGTGCTGGGGCATCTGGACGCGGTCAAGCCGTCGCTGTTGATCATGGACTCCGTACAGACCGTGGCCTCTCCCGAGATCGACGGCGCTCCCGGCGGCATGGCGCAGGTGCGGGAGGTGGCGGGGGCGTTGATCCGGGCCTCCAAGGAGCGCGGGATGTCCACCCTGCTGGTGGGGCATGTCACCAAGGACGGGGCGATCGCGGGGCCGCGGCTGCTGGAGCACCTGGTGGACGTGGTGCTGCACTTCGAGGGTGACCGGCATGCGCGGCTGCGGCTGGTGCGGGGGGTCAAGAATCGGTACGGGACGACGGATGAGGTCGGCTGCTTCGAGTTGCACGATGAGGGGATCACCGGGCTGGCCGACCCCAGCGGGCTGTTCCTCACCCGGCGTGCCGAGCCGGTGCCCGGTACCTGTCTGACCGTCACCCTGGAGGGGCGCCGGCCGCTGGTGGCCGAGGTGCAGGCGCTGACCGTGGATTCCCAGATTCCGTCGCCTCGGCGTACGACCTCGGGGCTGGAGACGTCCCGGGTGTCCATGATGCTGGCCGTGCTGGAGCAGCGCGGTCGGATCACTGCGCTGGGCAAGCGGGACATTTACAGTGCGACGGTCGGGGGTGTGAAGCTGTCCGAGCCGGCCGCCGACCTCGCCGTCGCGCTCGCGCTGGCCAGTGCGGCGAGCGACACTCCGTTGCCCAAGAACCTCGTCGCGATCGGTGAGGTCGGCCTCGCCGGGGAGGTGAGACGGGTCACGGGCGTACAGCGCCGGCTCTCCGAGGCGCACCGGCTGGGCTTCACGCACGCCCTGGTACCGAGCGACCCCGGCAGGGTTCCCGCCGGCATGAAGGTCCTGGAAGTCGCGGACATAGGGGACGCCCTGCGGGTGCTTCCGCGCTCGCGTCGGCGAGAGGCCCCACGGGAGGAGGAGGACCGCCGGTAGACTTTGCCCTGGTCTCGCCCGTGCGTACGACCGAGTGTGCGACACGGGCGCACCAGAAGAACCTGCGACCGGAGGAGTGCAGTGGCAGCCAACGACCGGGCAGCAGCTCCCGGAAAGTCCGGTGGGAGTGCCGGTGCCGATGGCCTGATGCGCGCCTCGCTGAGCGCCGTGGCGCCCGGCACGCTGCTGCGGGACGGCCTGGAACGGGTCCTTCGCGGCAATACCGGCGGTCTGATGGTGCTGGGGTCGGACAAGACCGTCGAGGCGATGTGTACGGGCGGCTTCGTGCTGGACGTCGAGTTCACGGCGACCCGGCTGCGCGAGCTGTGCAAGCTCGACGGCGGGATCGTGCTCTCCTCGGACCTGTCGAAGATCCTGCGGGCGGGCGTGCAGCTGCTGCCCGACCCGACCATCCCGACCGAGGAGACCGGTACCCGGCACCGTACGGCGGACCGGGTCAGCAAGCAGGTCGGCTTTCCCGTCGTGTCCGTTTCGCAGTCCATGCGGCTGATCGCCCTTTATGTCGACGGGCAGCGGCGGGTGCTGGAGGACTCAGCGGCGATCCTGTCCCGGGCCAACCAGGCGCTGGCCACCCTGGAGCGCTACAAGCTCCGGCTCGACGAGGTCGCCGGCACGCTCTCCGCGCTGGAGATCGAGGACCTGGTGACCGTCCGGGACGTGTCGGCGGTCGCGCAGCGGCTGGAGATGGTGCGCCGGATCGCCACCGAGATCGCCGAGTACGTGGTGGAGCTGGGGACGGACGGGCGGCTGCTGGCGCTTCAGCTGGACGAGTTGATCGCCGGCGTGGAGCCGGAGCGCGAGCTGGTCGTGCGGGACTACGTGCCCGAGCCGACCGCCAAGCGGTCCCGTACGGTCGACGAGGCGCTCGCCGAGCTGGACAAGCTCAGCCATGCCGAGCTGCTCGAACTGTCCACCGTGGCCCGGGCGCTGGGGTACACCGGGTCTCCCGAGACGCTGGACTCGGCGGTGTCGCCGCGCGGGTTCCGGCTGCTGGCGAAGGTGCCGCGGCTGCCGGGCGCGATCATCGACCGGCTGGTGGAGCACTTCGGCGGCCTGCAGAAGCTGCTCGCCGCCAGCGTGGACGACCTTCAGACGGTGGACGGCGTCGGCGAGGCGCGGGCGCGCAGTGTGCGTGAGGGGCTGTCGCGGCTCGCGGAGTCGTCGATCCTGGAGCGCTACGTCTGACCGGAACGGCGGCCTCGCGTCAGTCGTTCTTGAGTACGAAAGATGTCCGGACCTTCTCGAAACCGGGCGCCTTGGCCTCCACCAGGTACGTCCCCGCCTTGGCCGAGCCCGCCGGGGGCGTACCGCACTCGGAAGCGCTCGGCTTGCGGTCCCACTTCACGGTGTAGGTGATGCCGCTGCCCGCCGCCACCCGGTACTTGAGGCTGGCCTTGCTCTTGTCCTCGACGCAGTCGTCCGAGGCCCAGTAGACGTCGTCGCCGCTGGCCGGGGTGATGGTGAACACCGCGTGTTCGGGGCCCAGATCGACCTTGCAGTCGCCGCCGGAGGTGTTCCGCGCGGTCAGTTCGAAGGCGGGAGTCTGTCCGGGCGTGTAGCTGTTGCGGACGCTGCGCAGGCTGAACTTCACCGCGCTCGAGGTGCAGTTGGGCAGGGCCGAACCGCCCGGCAGCGCGTCCCCCGCGCCGACGCCCGTTGCCGCGCCGCCCCCGGATCCCCCGCCGTCGGCGCTGCCCGGGCTGTCGGAGCCTTCGCCGGAACCGGCTCCGTCGCCCGAACCGTCCCCGCCGCCGGAACCCGAACCCGACCCCGTACCACCGGAGTCGGCGCTTCCCGACTCGTCGCGGCCGCCCGGGGCCTCACTGATCGCGGGCCCGGACCCCGAGGGTCCCGGAGTGATCGACGGGGCCGGATTCTTGCCGTTGGCTCCGTCGTCGCGTCCCTTGCCGCCGCCTCCGCCGCCAGCGACCACGATCCACGTGATCAGCAGCGCCAACAGGGCGAACAGGGACAGCAGTACGGCCCTCCGTCGCCAGTAGATGGAGGAGGGAAGCGGCCCGACCGGATTGCGCAAAGATCCCACGGCGCAAACTGTACGAGAGATCCGCGCGTTCCCCTGTCCCACCCGCCGTTCAGGCCCGCAACTTTTACGGATCATCATCCCGGAGACCGGCCCGGACCCCTGCCGATCGTCAGGTGTCGGAGGTGTCGATCGCAGGGTGTGACCGATTCCGGCAGCCGCCTACCGTCCGTGAGCATGACCTTCGAGGATGACGATCTCTACCGCGACATCACCGGCTTCGCCCGGGACACCCCTACGTGGGTCCAGCACACGGCGGAGGTGGGGACGGAGGCGGGAATCCTGGTGTTCGGCGCGCTGTTCGTCCTCGCCTGGTGGCGGTCGCGCCGCGGCGACCCACGGGCGTTCGCGATCGCGGTCCTTGCACCTGTGGCCACGGCTGTCGCGTATCTGTGCAGCGAGCTGCTCAAGTCCGTTGTCGAGGAGGAACGTCCGTGCCGGGCGGTCGTCGGAGCGGTGCCCTCGCTGGCGGAGTGCCCGCCGACCGGTGACTGGTCCTTCCCGAGCAACCACGCGACGATCGCGGGCGGTGCGGCCGTCGCCCTGGCGCTGGTCCGGTGGACGGCGGTCCGGCTGACGGCGCCGCTCGCCCTTCTTCTGGCCTTCTCCCGGGTCTTCGTCGGCGTCCACTACCCGCACGACGTCGTCGCCGGGCTGCTGCTCGGCGCGGTCGTCGCCGGCGCGGCCGTACGGCTCGGCATACGTCCGGCGACGCGGCTGGCCGAGGCGATGCGGGGCTCCTCGGCACCGGCGGTGCGGTGGCTGACCGGGCCGGGTGCCGTGCCGCCGCCGGGCGCGTACGTCGCCTCGCACCGGCGTCGTCGTTGACGGGCGGGGGGCCAGAGGGCCTATGTGTCCGTCTCGACCAGTCCCGCCTCGTAGGCCACGATCGCGGCCCGGACCCGGTTGCGTACCTCCAGCCGGTCCAGGACCGCGCTCACGTACGCCTTTACCGTGCCCTCGACGAGATGCAGCCGGGCGGCGATCTCCGGGTTGGACAGGCCGGCGCCGACGAGGCCGAGGACCTCGCGCTCCCGGGGGCTGAGTCGGGCCACGCGGGCGCGGGCGTGCTCCTCGCGGGCGAGCCGGCCGCCGCCACCGCCCCGGCCGAGGTCCTCGATGACGTACCGGGCGACCTTCGGGGAGAGGAAGGCGGCGCCCTCCGCCACGGCCCGTACGCCGGCCATCAGTTCGTACGGGTCGCCGGACTTGAGCAGGAAGCCGGTGGCGCCGGCGGCCAGGGCGCGGGCCACGTAGGTCTGTTCGGAGAACGTGGTCAGCATGGCGACTGCGGTGCCGGGGGCGGTGCGTACGATCTCCTCGGCCGCCGTGAGGCCGTCCAGGCGGGGCATGCGGATGTCCAGCAGGGCCACGTCGGGGCGGTGCGCGCGGGTCAGTTCGACCGCTTCGCGGCCGTCGCCCGCCTCCGCGACGACCTCGCTCTCGCCGCCGCTCGCCAGGATGGCGCGCACCCCCGCGCGGACCATCGCCTCGTCGTCGGCCAGCAGGACCCGGATCACCTTACGGTCTCCTCTCGTTGTCGCGTGTCGGCTCGTTCGCTGTCGACGCCGGGGACGACGTCCTTCGTGAGCAGTCGCTGCCGGTCGTCGAAGCAGAGCCGGAAGTGGTCGATGGAGACGAGGAGTTCGCCGCTCGCCCGGTAGTAGCGGCAGTCGGCGCCCGGCGGCGGTGCGGGGGCGCGGTCGGTGGGCGGGTCGTGGGCCTCGCGGTCCGGCAGTACGGGCGCGATCTCGTCGTAGGCGGTCCCCGGGCGCAACTGCGCGTAGGCGCTCGGGGTGAGCACCGAGCGGGTCTCGGTGTGGGCGTACCAGGCGAAGGCCGCGCCGACCAGGACCAGGCCGGCACCGGCGGCGGCGCCCAGGCCCAGGGCGACGCGGCGGCGGGCGCGGGCGAAGGGGGCCGTGGGTGAGGGAGCGGGGGTGGGGGCGAGGGTCCGCCCGGCGGGGACGTAGGCCCGGACGCGGAAGCCGTCCCCGTGCGGGCCCGCCGTGAAGTCGCCGCCGACGGAGGTGACGGCGGCGCGCAGCCCGAGCAGCCCCGAGCCACCCGCCGAGGGGGAACCGGGGTCGGTGGCGGCGGCGTTGGTGACGGTCACCGTCGTTCCGGAGGTCTGGTCGGTGACCGCCACGACGACGGGGGCGCCGGGCGCGTGCCGGGCCGCGTTGGTCAGCGCCTCGCGCACGATCCGGTAGAGCAGCCGGTCGGCGAGGCCGCCCGGTTCGGCGGTCGGGACGGGGGCGTGGCGTGGTTCCCAGCGGACGGGGAGCCCCGACTCGGCGGCGCGGGCTACGAGTTCCTCGACGCTCTCGCCGGCCGGGGTGAGCGGCAGTGGGTCGTCGTCCTCGTCGTCCTCGCGCAGGACGCCGATGATGCGGTGCAGGTGGTCGGTGGCGTCGGCGGCGGCGACCCGCAGTTCGGCCGCGGCGGCGCGGTGGCCGGTGCCGAGGCCGGGGGCGACCTGGAGGGCGGCGGCGCGCAGCGCGAGCAGGCTCAGCTCGTGGCCGAGGGAGTCGTGCATGTCCTGGGCGATCCGGGCCCGTTCGCGCAGCCTGGCCCGTTCCTCCGCGTGCCGTTGCTCGTCCTCCAGGCGGGCCGCCCGGAGCCAGCCGGCCTCGGCGAGCGCGCGGCTCTGCCGCCAGTAGCGGCCACCCAGCCAGGGGAGGACGCAGCCGAAGAGCAGGGTGCCGGTCAGGACCAGCGCTTCGGGCGCCGGGTCCACTCCATCCAGCGCGATCCGCGCCGCGCCGACGACGCCGGTGCCGGCGAGGACGGCCACCGCGGGGTGCGCCCGCGGGGCGCGCAGGCCGAGGAGCAGGGCGAGGGTCGCGAGGGCGGGGCCGTACGAGACGCTGAACAGCGCCGGGGTGTCGGCCAGGCCCAGGGCCGCCGTCAGCGCGAACGCGGCGAGCGGCCGGCTCCGGGAAAGCGCGGCGGCCACCGCGAGCACGCCCAGCCCGGCCAGCTGCTGCCAGAGGGGACGCGGCTCGTTGAGGCCAATCCGGTCGGCGGTGACCGCGGGGAGGGCGAGGACGCACCAGAACAGCGCGCCCCGGCCGACGGGGGCGAGCCGCGCGGAGCGCGAGCCGGGGGCGCGCGAGCTGGGCGTGAGGGGGGCGCGCGGGTGCGCGTCCGCCGGGGGGCCGACGACGCCGGTGGCGGATGTTCCGGCGTCGGCGGCCGGACGCGTACCTTCCATGAGCCGACGCTACAAGCGGCGGACGGGGCGGCGCCCCTGCCGATCGTCAGGTCTCGTGAGCGCCACCGCCCCGGCGGCGTCGGCCGGGCGGAAACCTTCCACCATCCCCACACCACGAGCGACGGGCCGCGCGGCGAGCCCGCCGATCCGCCGGTGTCACGGGCCCCACCGAGTCGCGATGCACCCGGGCCCCCGATCCCAGCAGCGCCCGCCGGGCGGAGACCTTCCGCCAGTCCCCTGCCACGAGCGGCGGGCCGCGCGGCGAGCCCGCCGATCGGCAGGGTCGTGGGCGCCACCGGGTGGTGGTGCGCCCGTGTGGTGGTCCCGTCGTGGCAGGATCGGGGGGTCATGACTGCGCCCACGAAGTCCTCGCACAGCGGCCCCTCCGACCCCGCCGCCGCCTCGTCCGGCGTGCCGTTGCACGCCCCCGTCATCGACTGGTTCGCCGAGCACGCCCGCGATCTGCCGTGGCGGCGCCCGGAGGCCGGCGCGTGGGGCGTGATGGTCAGTGAGTTCATGCTCCAGCAGACGCCGGTGAGCCGCGTCCGGCCCGTCTACGAGCAGTGGCTGGCGCGCTGGCCGCGCCCCGCCGACCTCGCCGCCGAGGCGCCCGGCGAGGCGGTCCGCGCCTGGGGCCGGCTCGGCTACCCGCGCCGCGCCCTGCGCCTGCACGGTGCCGCCGCGGCCATAACGGAACGGCACGGCGGCGACGTACCGGCGGACCACGCCCAGTTGCTGGCGCTGCCCGGCATCGGCGAGTACACGGCCGCCGCGGTCGCCTCCTTCGCCTACGGCCAGCGGCACCCCGTGCTGGACACCAACGTCCGCCGGGTGTTCGCCCGCGCGGTCACCGGCGTGCAGTACCCGCCGAACGCCACCACCGCCGCCGAGCGGAAGCTGGCGCGTGCGCTGCTGCCGGAGCAGGAGACGAGGGCCGCCCGGTGGGCCGCCGCCTCCATGGAGCTGGGCGCGCTGGTCTGCACGGCGAAGAACGAGTCGTGCCAGCGCTGCCCGATCGCCGGGCAGTGTGCCTGGCGGCTGGCCGGCAAGCCCGCGCACGACGGACCGCCGCGTCGCGGCCAGACGTACGCGGGCACCGACCGGCAGGTGCGCGGCCGGCTGCTCGCGGTGCTGCGGGAGGCGTCCGGGCCGGTGCCGCAGTCGGCCCTCGACCAGGTGTGGCACGAGCCGGTCCAGCGGGCCCGCGCCCTGGACGGCCTCGTGTCCGACGGTCTGGTGGAGCCGCTGGCGGACGGGCTGTACCGGCTGCCGCTGAGCTGACGGACAGCGGGGGCACGGGGGCGGCGGGTGCCGGTGTGACAGAAGTACCGGCCCCGTCCAGCCTCGGTTACAGCCCTAGTAACGGGCAAATCGCCGTCTACCGTCATCAAGCGGCCCGCCGATTTACCCGGTTCCTCCTTCCGTTACACAACCGACGGACAGCCGAGTGTTCGTCGCAGGCTGCTTCGCACAGCGCCGTGACAACGCTTCCCTACCTTCATTTGTGTGCCCGGCGGGCACGGCAGGACCAGGGACCACAGGCAGTGGGCCGGCGGTGACCACACCGGCGGAGTACGGGGATCGGAAGGCGGTTGACCATGGGCGAGGTGCTCGAGTTCGAGGAGTACGTCCGGACGCGGCAGGACGCGCTGCTGCGCAGTGCCCGGCGTCTGGTCCCGGATCCGGTCGACGCCCAGGACCTGCTGCAGACCGCGCTGGCGCGGACGTACCGCCGCTGGTCGACCATCGAGGACAAGCGGCTGGCCGACGCCTACCTGCGCCGGGTCATGATCAACACGCGGACCGAGTGGTGGCGGGCGCGGAAGCTGGAGGAGGTGCCGACCGAGCAGCTCCCCGAGTCCCGCGTGGACGACTCCACCGAGCAGCACGCGGACCGCGCCCTGCTGATGGACGTCATGAAGGTGCTCGCCCCGAAGCAGCGCAGCGTCGTGGTGCTGCGACACTGGGAGCAGATGTCCACGGAGGAGACCGCCGCCGCCCTCGGCATGTCGGCGGGGACGGTCAAGAGCACGCTGCACCGGGCGCTCGCCCGGCTCCGTGAGGAGCTGGTCGCCCGCGATCTGGACGCACGGGCGCTGGAGCGTGAGGAGCGGGAGCGTTGCGCGGCCTGAGCGTCGGTCGATCACCCGGGGAAACCCGGCGGGGCACGCAGGCGACGAGTGCGGCGGTGGCCGTGTTCGTCGCCCTCGGCGTGTGCCTGTCCGGCTGCGCGGCCGGCGGCACCGGCACCCGCGACGAGGGCGCGGCCCACGCGGACGCGGTGGGCGGCGCCGCAGCCTCCTCGCCGGCCGCCTCCCCCTCGAAGGTCCCCGACCGGGTGGACGCGGTGCGGCTGGTCAAGTCCGACCCCAAGGTCTCCGCGGAGGTCAAGCACGAGCTGAAGCCGTGCGTCGCCGACGAGTACCCGGTCGACGTGTCGTACGGGGAGCTGACCGGCGGCACGGCGGAGGACGTCGTCGTCAACGTCCTGACGTGCGGTGACGCGGTGGGTGTGGGCAGTTACGTGTACCGCGAGGAGGACGGCGCGTACCAGAGTGTGTTCCGGACCGAGGAGCCTCCGGTCTACGCGGAGATCGACCGCGGCGACCTGGTGGTGACCAAGCAGGTGTACGAGCGGGGCGACCCGGTGTCCAGTCCGTCCGGCGAGAACGTCATCACGTACCGCTGGGCCTCGGGCCGCTTCTCCGAGGAGTACCGCACCCACAACGACTACAGCAACGCCGCGGGCAACGCGCCGACTCCGGCCCCGGACGCGGACGGCTGAGGCGGACGGGCGTGAACCGAACGGGCCGCTCGCTCCGATGACCGGGTGAACGCGGCGCGCGGTCCCGGCGTCCGTCCCAGTGGGCGTCCGTCCCAGTGGGCGCCCGTGACCGCACCCGCGTCCGGCGACCGCACCCGACCCATCACAACGAGGACTGAGAGCACCGGGATGGCAGACCAGACCCACGTCCTGTTCGTCGAGGACGACGACGTCATCCGCGAGGCCACCCAGCTCGCCCTGGAGCGGGACGGCTTCGCGGTCACCGCGAAGCCCGACGGGCTGTCCGGCCTGGAGTCCTTCCGGACCGACCGGCCCGACATCGCGCTGCTCGACGTCATGGTCCCCGGCCTCGACGGGGTGAGCCTGTGCCGCCGGATCCGGGACGAGTCCACGGTGCCGGTGATCATGCTGTCGGCGCGGGCGGACTCCATCGACGTCGTCCTGGGTCTGGAGGCCGGTGCCGACGACTACGTCACCAAGCCGTTCGACGGGGCCGTGCTGGTCGCCCGGATCCGGGCGGTGCTGCGGCGCTTCGGCCATGCCGGCGGCGGGGACCGGGGGGACGCGGCGGACCACGCGGACACCGGGGGGGTGCTCACCTTCGGCGAGCTGGAGGTGGACACCGACGGCATGGAGGTGCGCCGGGCCGGGCGGCCGGTGGCGCTCACCCCGACGGAGATGCGGCTGCTGCTGGAGTTCTCCTCGGCGCCGGGGACGGTGCTCTCGCGCGACAAGCTGCTGGAACGGGTGTGGGACTACGGCTGGGGCGGGGACACCCGCGTCGTCGACGTGCACGTGCAGCGGCTGCGCACCAAGATCGGCCAGGACCGGATCGAGACGGTCCGCGGCTTCGGCTACAAGTTGAAGGCCTGAGGCGGGGACACAGGGATATGCGGGGGTTCTTCCGACGCCGGACCGCCTCGCCTCCGGGGCGCCCGGACGGCCGCACGGGGCCGGACAGAGGTATGCGCGGATCCGCTCCGCATGGGCCGGGCCCCAACGGCCCGCGTCCGGAAGGCCCGCGTCCGGACGGCACGCGTCCGCGTGGCCTGCGCGCGCGTGGCATCCGCACCGGGCTGCGCTGGAAGCTCAGCGCGGCGATCGCGCTGGTCGGCGCGCTGGTGGCGGTCGTCCTGAGCCTGGTCGTGCACAACGCGGCCCGGGTATCGATGCTGGACAACGCCCGTGACCTCGCGGACGACCGGATCCTGATCGCCCAGCGCAACTACGAGCTGTCGGGGCGGCAGAACTTCCCCAACGCCAAGATCGACGATCCCGAGCTGCCGGAGGAGCTGCGCCGCAGGGTGGAGGCCGGGCAGCGGGCGACGTACGTCTCCGAGCGGGACGACGGGGTGACGGACATCTGGGCGGCGGTGCCGCTCAAGGACGGGCACGTGATGTCCCTGCACTCCGGTTTCACCGACCGCAGCGCGGACATCCTCACCGATCTCGACCAGGCCCTCGTCATCGGCTCCATCGCGGTGGTCCTCGGCGGCAGCGCGCTCGGTGTGCTCATCGGGCGCCAGCTGTCGCGGCGGCTGCGCGACGCGGCCGCCGCCGCGAACCAGGTCGCCAACGGGGAGCCGGACGTGCGCGTCCGGGACGCCATCGGCGGGGTCGTCCGGGACGAGACCGACGACCTCGCGAGCGCGGTGGACGCGATGGCGGACGCCTTGCAGAAGCGGCTGGAGGCCGAGCGGCGGGTCACCGCGGACATCGCGCACGAGCTGCGCACCCCGGTGACCGGGCTGCTCACCGCCGCCGAGCTGCTGCCGCCGGGCCGGCCCACCGAGCTGGTCCTGGACCGGGCGAAGGCGATGCGCACGCTCGTCGAGGACGTCCTGGAGGTGGCCCGGCTCGACGGGGCCTCGGAGCGGGCCGAACTCCAGGACCTGATGCTGGGCGACTTCGTGACCCGGCGGGTGGCGGCGAAGGACCCGGCGGTGGAGGTGCGGGTGATCCACGAGTCGGCGGTCACCACCGACCCGCGCCGCCTGGAGCGGGTGCTGTTCAACCTGCTCGCCAACGCCGCCCGGCACGGCCGCTCGCCGGTCGAGGTCAGCGTCGAGGGCCGGGTGATCCGCGTCCGCGACCACGGGCCGGGCTTCCCCGAGCACCTGCTCGCCGAGGGCCCGAGCCGTTTCCGCACCGGCAGCGCCGACCGGGCCGGGCGCGGGCACGGGCTCGGGCTGACCATCGCGGCCGGCCAGGCCCGGGTGCTGGGCGCCCGGCTCACCTTCCGCAACGTCCGCCCCGCCGGGGCACCCGACCACGTCCCGGCCGAGGGCGCGGTCGCCGTGCTGTGGCTGCCGGAGCACGCGCCGACCAACACGGGGAGCTACCCGATGCTGCCGGACCGGGTGTCCGGCGGGGGCGGGTCGTAGGGGCGGGGCGTAGGGGCGGGTCGTAGGGGCGGGTCGTAGGGGCGGGTCGTAGCGGCTGTGCCCGCGGGTGGCGTCCGGGCAGGCCCGGTGCGTGTACGCCGCCGAAGCTGTGGCCGCTGCGCCGCGTACGTACCGGGAACCACGACGCCGGCACCGCCGGACACCCGATCACGGGGCCACGCACCCGGCGGGAATCACAGCGCCGCCCGGATGCACGGCCGCGGTGCGCGCACGTGCCGGGACCGGAGGGGTGGTGGCCGTGCACGGGCCCGGCACGGGAGGGCGGGCCTTCCGTGCCGGGCCCGGTCCCGGCCCCCCGGCGCGACGTGAGGGTGCGGACCGGGACGTTTCGGTGTGCCTGCGGGGCCGTCAGGCGCCGAGGGCGTCGACGAGGGCCTTGGTGACGTCCTCGGTGGAGGCCGTGCCGCCGACGTCACGAGTGAGGACGCCGGCCGCCGTGGTGGCCCGGATCGCCCGGTGCAGCCGGGCCGCCTCCTCGGGGAGCCCGAAGTGCTCCAGCATCAGGGCGGCGCTGCCCACCGCGCCGATCGGGTTGGCGAGCCCCTGGCCCGCGATGTCCGGGGCCGACCCGTGGACCGGCTCGAACATGCTGGGGAAGCGGCGCTCGGGGTTGAGGTTGGCGCTCGCGGCCAGGCCGAGGCTGCCGGCCAGGGCGCTGCCGAGGTCGGACAGGATGTCGGCGTTGAGGTTGGAGGCGACGACGACCGACAGGTCCTCCGGGTGCAGGACGAACTTGGCGGACATCGCGTCGACCAGGACGCTCTCGGTCTCCACGTCCGGGTAGTCCGCGGCGACGCGCTTGAAGACGTCGTCCCACAGCGTCATGCCGTACTGCTGGGCGTTGCTCTTGGTGACGGAGGAGACCTTGCGGCGGGTCCGGGTGCGGGCCAGGTCGAAGGCGTAGCGCATGATCCGCTCGCAGCCCACCTCGGTGAACAGTGCCGACTGGACGGCGACTTCGCCGCCCTGCCCGCGCCCGGAGAGGTTGCGCCCACCCAGGCCCGCGTACTCGCCCTCGCTGTTCTCCCGGACGACGACCCAGTCCAGTTCGGTGTGGTCCGCCTTGCGCAGGGGGCTCTGGACGCCGGGCAGGAAGTGCACCGGGCGGACGTTGGCCCACTGGTCGAAGTTCTGGCAGATCTTCAGCCTGAGGCCCCACAGGCTGACGTGGTCGGGGACGGTCGGCCAGCCGACCGCGCCGAAGTAGAGGGCGTCGAAGTCCTTGAGCTGCTCCAGCCCGTCGTCGTCCATCATCGTCCCGGTCCGCTCGTAGTACTCGCAGCCCCAGGGGAACTCCCGCCAGTCGAAGGCGAACGCCCCGCCCGAGTCGGCGGCGAGGGCGTCCAGTACGGCACGGCCCACGGCGACGACCTCGGCGCCGACACCGTCGGCGGGAATGGCGGCGATGCGGAAGGTGCGGGGTGCGGTCATGAGGAGCCTCCGGTGGGCCGGGGTCGCACGGCTCGGACAGGGCCGCGAGCCGGGGAAGTTGACGTTCTCTTCGACGGCTTGAGTCAAACCGGCGGACGCCGTCCCCGTCCAAGACCTGCTTCCGATACGACCCATAGGCGCGGCCGATGGGTTCAGCCGCTGTGCGCGCCCCGCTGCCTGGCGTACGAACGCGTCAGCTCCAGGAAGGCGCGGGCGCCGGGGGTGAGGTGCGCGGGCAGGCTGATCATGGCGACGTGGAGGTGTGCGGTGGGCTCGATGCACGCCACGGCGGCACCGCAGCGGCGGGCCAGCCGGGTCCAGGAGGCGGGGAGCACCGCCATGCCGACGCCAGTCAGTACGAGGGGCAGGACGGACGTGCGGTGGTCGACGACGGCGACGATGTCCGTGCCCTCGGTGTGCGCCATGACGTCGTCCACGATCGTGCGCATCAGGCTCCCGCCCCGGGACGCGATCAGCTTGCGCCCGCCGAGGTCTTCCGGCCGCAGCGTCGCACCGTCCTCCAGTCCCGCTCCCGGCGCCGCGACCACGACGAACGGCTGCTCCTCCACGGGCAGGACGTCGACCCCGGACACGGTCACCGGCCGCTCCGCGCCGAGCAGCCCCAGCTCGCAGGCGCCGCTGCGGACGAGGTCCACGACGCCCTCGGGGGTGAACGCCGCCCGGCTGCTGACGGTGACGGACGGGTGCAGCTCGGTGAAACGGTGGATCAGGCTGGTCAGCGGCTCGATGCCGGGCGAGGGCATGGCCGCCACCTCGACCATGCCCCCGTGCAGGCCGGACAGCGCCGCCGCCCTGTCCCGTACCGCCACCAGGTCGCGCAGTACGCGCCGGCTCGGTTCGAGGAGTTCCTGCCCGGCCTCGCTGAGCACCACGCCGCGGCCCATCCGGTGGAACAGCGACACGCCCAGGTCGGCTTCCAGGTTGGCCATCGCCTGCGACAGCGACGGCTGCGCGACGTGGAGTACGGCAGCCGCCTTGCTGAAACCGCCGTGCTCCACGATGGCGAGGAAGTACTCCAGCTGCCGGGCGTCCACCGTGCCTCCCAGTGCCCCGTGGATCGGGCGACAGGTGGACCCTATCGGTTGACCGGCACCGCCCCGTCGCCCTCGGCCGGCCGCGCGGCGGGCACGTCGGCCCCGGTGCCGGCCGCCTTCCCCGTCCCCTGCGCGACGGGGGCGTCCTCCTGCGCGACGGGGGCGTCCTCCCGCGCGACGGGGGCGTCCTCCCGCAGGCCGCCGGAGAGCACCTGGCGGGCGCGGGCAAGATCGAGGCCGTTCTCCCAGCGGGCGACGAAAAGGGTGGCGACCGCGTTGCCGCAGAAGTTGACCAGGGCCCGGCACTCCGACATGAACTTGTCGATGCCGAAGACCAGCATGATGCCGGCGGCCGGCACATGGCCGACGGTCGAGAGTGTCGCGGTCAGGGCGATGAAGCCGCCGCCGGCGACCCCGGCCGCGCCCTTCGACGTCAGCAGCATCACCGCGAGCAGGCCGAGCTGCTGGCCGAGGGAGAGCGAGGTGTCGGTGGCCTGGGCGATGTAGAGGGTGGCGAGGGAGAGGTAGATCGCGGCGCCGTCGAGGTTGAAGCTGTAGCCGGTCGGCACCACCAGACGGACGGTGGACTTCTCGGCGCCCATGAACTCCAGTTTGCGCATCAGTCCCGGCAGGGCCGGCTCGGCGGTGGACGTGCCGAGGACCAGGAGGAGTTCCTCCTTGAAGTAGCGCAGGAGCTGGAAGATGTTCAGCCGCACGTAGGCCGCCAGCACCGCGCCGAGCACGACCACGACGAAAATGATCGAGGTGACGTAGAAGAGCAGGATCAGCGAGCCCAGGCTGGTCAGCGTCGACAGGCCGAACTTCCCGATGGCGTACGCCATCGCGCCGAAGGCGCCCAGCGGGGCGACCTTCATCACGAACGACAGGACCTTGAAGACCACCTCGGTGAGGCGGTTGACCCCGTCGATGACCGGCTCGCCCACCGTGCCGACGGCCCTGAGGGCGACCCCGAAGATCACCGCGAGGAAGATCACCTGGAGGATGTCGCCCTCGACGAACGCCCCGAAGACACTGTCCGGCACGATGTGGGTCAGAAACTCCCACCAGTGCTGCTGCTCCCCCGTCTCGACGTAGGAGCCGGCGTCGCCCGAGACCTCGATCCGCGAGGGGTCGGCGTGCACTCCGTCGCCGAGCCGGAACAGGTTGATCGCGACGAGCCCCGCGGCCATGGCCACGATGGTGCCTACCTGGAAGTAGGTCAGCGCCTTCACCCCGGTCCGGCCCACCTGTTTCAGGTCCGCGACTCCGGTGACGCCGCCGATGATGGTCAGGAACACGATCGGGCCGATGAGCATCTTCATCGCGGTGATGAAGGTGGTGCCGATCGGCTCCATCGAGGTGCCCAGGTCCGGCCACCGCCACCCGAGCACGATCCCGATCAGGATCGCGACCAGCACCTGCACGTAGAGCTGCCGGTACCAGGGCCTCTTCCGCACCACGGCCTCGCCTACGGCTTCCTTCGGGGCATGCGTCACTGCAACCTCCATCCAGGCACGGACAAGGCCCGTCGGCGCACTCGGCGAAACGCGTCCGTGAGAGGCGGAGCGCCGTACATCCGGTGCCGGCGGCGAGGGCCCGGGTACGAGACCGGGTCCCGACCGGTCGTCGCACCATCGACGTGGTCAGTGAAGCGGGTCACAGGCGAGGAGGTCCACGACCAAAAATCGATGCCCCGTATAGGCAGTACCTATACGGGGCGCCGCAGCGGGAGGGGACGGGCGACGCCCCTAGCAGGCGAAGTCCTGGTCCAGGTCGAGGCCGCCCTCGCGGGGCTGGGTGAACGAGAACCAGTTGCCGGAGTCGTCGCGGAAGAGCGCCTCGGTGCCGTAGGGGCGCTCCTGGGGCTCCTGGAGGAACTCGACGCCGCGGTCCTTGAGCTTCTTGTAGTCGCCGTGGATGTCGTCGGTGGTCAGCACGCCGGCACCGAGCGCGCCCTTGGCCACCAGCTTGCGGATCATGTCGGCGGACTCGGGGTCCATCGCCGGGCCGCTCGGGAGCATCAGCGTCAGCTCGACGTCGGGCTGGTTCGGCGAGCCGACGGTGAGCCAGCGCATGCCGCCCTCGCCCATGGTCATGTCGGTGCGGACCTCAAGGCCCAGCTTCTCGGTGTAGAACTTCTTGGCCCGGTCCTGGTCGAGGACCCAGACGGTCGAGATGGCGAGACCCTTGATCATGACGTGCTCCCGTGTTCTGCGCTCGTTCCGCGGCCCTTGCGGCCTGCTCTGCCACCGTAGGCAGGGCGGCCGTCAGTCCGCTTCTCCGGAATTGCGCCGCACCCCGCCTGCCCAGTGCATGACGTAGCAGCCCGGTATCAGGGCGGTCCCCCGGCCCACGTGCTTCGTCCGGTACTCGCTCGGGGTCAGGCCGGTCCACGCCTTGAACCGGGTGGAGAAGGTGCCCAGGCTGCTGAAGCCGACCAGATGGCAGATCTCGGTCACGGACAGGTTGGCGGTGCGCAGCATGTCCTCGGCGCGCTCGATACGGCGGCGGGTGAGGTACTGGCCGGGCGTCTCGCCGTACACCTCCTTGAAGGCGCGCAGGAAGTGATACCGCGAGTACCCGGCGTGCGCGGCCACCGCGTCCAGGTCGAGGCCGGGGTCGGCCCAGTCACGGTCCATGGCGTCCTTCGCCAGGCGTAGCTGCCGCAGCTTGTCCATGGGCCGATGGTGACACGGGGTACTGACATCGGCCGGGTGGCGGTCATGCCGGGGAGCCCGTGTGCAGGGACGGCAACAGAACACGGACCGGGCCGTCCGGCGCGGGCCTCAGGCCCCATGCGGAGGACCGTGCCGTGCGGAAGGGCGAGCACGGTGCCCCTCTGGGTCGTCAGCAGCCGTGGTGGCGGTGTCGCCCCGCGGAGGTCAGAAATCGGTCGCCCCTCAGGCAGGTCCCGGAAGGTGACCGAGGTGCTTGATGACGCGCTCGCGCAGCAGGAGGTACTCCTCCCAGCGGCGGGGCAGGGGGCCCGGCGGGCGCTCGACGGCACGCGCAGCGGTGACGGTCTGGCCACGCTGGAACTGCTCGCGCGTCAGATCGAGTTCAGCGCCACTGGGCAGCCGGTTCCACCAATGGAAGCCGTGCTGGGTCCCGTCGAGGTGTACTTCGCCAACCATGAGATCACCGCCGAAGACGTCGTTGACGATCAAGGCAGTGATGTCACAGTGCCCCCAGGCCGGGTTGCCTGGTCGCCAGTCGGCCTGATCGTCGGGTGAACAGGTGTCAGCGGCCCAGGCGGCTCGCAGGGCCTTGTCGAGATCGAGCAGGTTCCAAGGGATCACACCGCCAGCATCCCAGCCGCTGCTGACATCACCTGCGGTACCCGAAGTGAGCCCTGCCCGGCGATCGCGGGGGTGCGGCTGCCGCTCGCGGTCACGCCCAGTCGAGACGCTGTCCTTCGTGGCCGACGTACAGCCGCATCCGGTCGGCCGCCGGGCATCCGTCCCTCTGCCACCGTGTGACCAGTTCCGTGGTCCGGTCCCACAAGCGGGCCGGACCACCCTGCCGGACCAGCCACCTGCCCCCGTCCATCGAATTCGAGGAGAAGCACTGCGCCGACCAGGCAACGGCCGAACAAGTGAACCTGAAACCACGTCAACCCGCCCTGACCAGCTAGTCAGCCCCTCCCGCGCAGCGGGGGAACCTCAAGGTTGCTGGGCTGGGTCGGGCAGAGCTGACGGCCCTGTTCGAGCGTCGTTTGCTGCCTGCGGGGCGCCGCCCGGCAACCCTGGCGGGCGACACCGCAGCGTTCCAACCTCGCCAGCAGGATCCGCCCTGACCTGCGTGTCCGGCACATGGAGCTAGACCGGCCGGGGTCACCAGCGTGTACGGTCAGCAGACCGCTCAGCCCGCGCGTTACGCGCTCGGGGTGACTGGGGCCGTCAGGGCCGGGTGGGTCTGCGGTGAGCGGCCGGGCTTCCAGCCTGCCCAGCGCTCCGCGATCAGGCCGTCGGCGATTCGGAAGATCACGATTGCGGCGAGTTCGACGGGCTGGCCGGTGGCTGGCCGTCCGAGCATCGGCCCGGTGTTGGTGCCGCGCAGTCTCCACCGGATCACGACGCGGTCTGACTCGGCGAACAGGTCATCGATGGTGAAGCGCAGGTCGGGGTGGGCTGTGTGCATCGTCGACACCACGAACGCGGCGCCGTCCCGCCCGGCGGGCTGCCCGGGCAACGGATCGTGGTCCACCCAGTCCGGGGCGAACAGCCCGCGCATCGTGGCGGCGTCGCCGCCCGGGATCACTTCCTCGAAAATCCGCCGGATGAGTGCCTTGTTGGCGGTGGCCTCGGTCGTCACGGTTGCTGCCCTCGTTGTGATGTCGGATGCGGGTATCGAGCTGGTCATCGGCCGGTACCGGCGACCGCCGGGAGGCCGGGCAGCGTCATCGTCGAGGGTGACGCTGCAGCGATCCGTAATTGATCATCTTTGAGAACCGGACACTTCAACGCGAGGGCCACACGGTGAAAGCCCAGCCATGCTTCCAGTATGGCGCGCTCGTCGGCATGCGGGGGCGGGAGAGGTCGTCCACCCGGTGTCACATGCATGCGCAAACCCTGGCAGCAAAGTCTGGAGAAGGACGGCTACCGCATGCCCTCGATGAAGGACTGCCAGGCGTGGGCACCGACGGTCACAACCGGACCGGCCGGGTTCTTGCTGTCCCGGACAGGAACGGAGCCGACGGGGCAGTTGTCGGCGACCTCGACGCATTCGCCGCCGTTGCTTCCGCTGTACGAGGAAGTGCGCCAGGCCGCACCGTCGCTGACGGTGCACTCGACACAGTCGCCGCCGTTGCTTCCGCTGTAACTGGACTTGCGCCACTCAACGTTGCTCAGTGCAGTGCGGGGCCGCATAGCGTTCCTCCATCACGCGGGTGATCAGTCTCGCCGAGTCCTCGGGGGAGAGGGCTGAGGCTTGCAGTCGAGCGTAGCCGAATGAGCGTTCCTTGATCACGTCCGGACTGGCGGTCATGTGCCCGCGGTCGTAGCCGTCCATGTAGAAGAGGTCGGGATCGGCGTCGAACCGCAGCAGCGTGAACGTACCCATCATGCCCGCGTGTTGGCCCGCAGCAAGCGGAAGGACCTGGATCCGGACCCAGGGAGCGGCCGCAAAGCCCAACAGGTGGGCGAGTTGCCCGCGCATGACGTCCAGCCCGCCGATCTCCCGCAGCAGGGCGGCCTCGTCCAGGATGACCCACAGTGCGGGTGGCTGGTCGCGCCGGAGGACGCGCTGGCGTTCCATCCGGGCGGCGACCATCTCGTCCACGTTGCCGCCCTCCACGCCGAGCACCGCCCGCGCATACTCCTCCGTCTGCAGCAGCCCGTAGACCAACTGCGCCTGATACGTCGAGATGTACGCCGCCTTCGCCTCCATCTCCGCGTACGGCTGGAACCACGTGGGGAGTTGGCTGCGCAGGACCAGGCCGATCAGGCGGGAGAACAAGCCGTCCGTGCCCAGCGCAGCGTCCACGCGCTCGGAGAAGTCCCGCGTCGGGACCTTCTTCGTGGTCTCGATCTGGCCGACCAGTGAGCCGGTGCAGAAGATGATGTCGCCGAGCTGGCCCTGTTTGAGGCCGTGGGCCTCGCGCTGGCGGCGCAGCTCCCAGCCGTAGTAGTCGAGGGGGGACGCGGTCGGGTCGAGGGACTGGATGTTGGCCACTGCGGCACCTCACTCCGGGACTGCGGACGGCAAACGCCTGACGATGTTCGCTTCTCTGCGTAGTCGAGCGTACGCAGCGCGTCGCAGCCTTGTGGTGTGAATCACGTAACCGGTCCGCAGGCGGCGGACGTTGAGAGCCAGTACCACGCCGAGTTCGCCATGGGTGCGCACTCGGCCCGCCATCTGCGCCGCGTTCTGCGGCTGTATCTCGTCCGCTCGGGGATGCCCGACGTGGCCGACGCCGCCGAGCTGGCCCTCACGGAGCTGGTCGCCAACGTCGTACGGCACGTGCCGGGGCGTCGCTGCCGCGTGTGCTTCCTGCTCCTGCCCGGCGCAGTGCGGGTGGAGGTCGCCGACAGCTGCCCGGAACTGCCGGTTCCGGCGGGCGCCGACACGCTGAGCGACGGCGGGCGCGGACTCGTGATCGTCGCGGCGATGGCCGATCGGTGGGGCGTCACACCGTACGCCGACGGGCAGGGCAAGACGGTGTGGTTCGAGTGCGTCGGCCGCGCGGCTCCGTAGGCACCGCTCACACTCGGCGAAACCCGGTTGTGCCCGGGAGGGCGATCCGCTTGGGTCCGTGATCGTGACTTCCTTGAGTGATCTCGTGCGTCCCGAACGTTATCCGCGCTCCTCGCGCTACGACCCCGGCTGGCTGCTCGACCTCGACATGGGCCCCAATCCCCTGTGGCTGCTGGAGGACCTCGCGCGGGACCTCGATCTGCGGCCGGGGATGCGGATACTCGACCTCGGCTCCGGCAAGGGCGCCACGTCGGTGTTCCTGGCCCGCGAGTACGGCGCCGAGGTCGTCGCGGCCGATTTGTGGATCGCCCCCGAGGAGGCCGCGGCCGTGTTCGCCGACGCCGGGGTCGGGGACCGGGTGCGGGCGGTCCGGGCGGAGGCGCACGCCCTGCCGTTCGAGGAGGAGAGCTTCGACGCCGTCGTGAGTGTCGACGCGTTCGAGTACTTCGGTACGGCGGACGGGTACCTGCCGTATCTGGTGCGGTTCCTGCGGCCCGGTGGGCAGCTGGGGATGGCGACGCCCGCGCTGACGCGGGAGGTCCGTGAGCTGGGGGCCATTCCGCCGCACATCAAGGACGTGGTCGGCTGGGAGGCGATCGCCTGGCACACCGCCGAGTGGTGGCGGTTCCAGTGGGCGATCACCGAGCTGGTGGAGGTCACGTCCGCCCGGTTGCAACCCGACGCCTGGCGGGACTGGCTGCTGTGGACCCGCGCGGGCGCGGCGCACCGGGCCGACGAGAGCGGCTCCGACCGGCGCGTCATCGACATGCTCACCGCGGACGCCGGCGAGTACCTCTCCTTCGCGCTGGTCACCGCGCGCAAGGCGTGAGCACACCGCCGGGCACGGCGAAGGCCTCCGGGGGCCGGGCCACCCGGAGGCCTTCGCGGAGAGCGGCGGACAGGGGCCGCCGTGCGGTCAGACCGCCTCGGTCACCTGCGCCTTCGTCGTCGTCCCGTCGTCGCCGTCGGCCGGGGCGTCGGCCGCCTGCGGGCCCGCGCCCTTCAGCGGGACCTCCTTCACGAAGACCGCCGCGACCAGGGCCACGACCGCCACCACCGCGCCCAGCAGGAACGCGCCGTGGGTGCCGGACGACACCGCGTGCTGGTAGGCGTCGCGGACCGCCACCGGCAGCGCGTTCAGCGCGTCCGCGGTCAGCGTCGCCGACTGCTCCGTCGCCTTGGCGCCCGAGGCCGGGGCCCGCTCCGCCATGACGTCCTGGACCCGGTGGTTGAACAGGGCGCCCATGATCGCGACGCCGAAGGAGGAGCCGAGGGTGCGGAAGAGGGTGGTGGACGAGGACGCGACGCCCATGTCCTTCATCTCCACGCTGTTCTGCGCCACCAGCATCGTGATCTGCATCAGGCAGCCCATGCCGAGACCGACGACGGCCATGTAGAGACCGGAGGTGAAACGGCTGGTGTCGGTGTCCATCAGGGACAGCAGGAACAGACCCACCGCCATCAGCGCACCGCCGGCCACCGGGAAGATCTTGTAGCGGCCGGTGTTCGTGGTGACCCGCCCCGCCACCATCGACGTGACGAGCATCGCGCCCAGCATCGGCAGGAGCAGCAGCCCGGAGTTGGTCGCGGACGCGCCCTGCACCGACTGCTGGTACAGCGGCAGGAAGAGGGTGGCGCCGAACATCACGAAGCCGACGATGAAGCCGATCACGGACATCAGCGTGAAGTTGCGGTTGCGGAAGATGTGCAGCGGCACGATCGGCTCGGCCGCCCTGGTCTGCCAGAACACGAACCCGACCAGCGCGGCGACGCCGATGCCGATCAGCTCCATGATCCGCGCCGAGGTCCAGGCGTACTCGGTGCCGCCCCACGTGGTGACGAGCACGATGGCCGTGATGCCGATGGTCAGCAGCGCGGCGCCCAGGTAGTCGATCCGCGCCTGACTGCGCTTCTTCGGCAGGTGCAGGACGGCACTGACGGCGACCAGCGCGACCGCGCCGAGCGGCAGGTTGATGTAGAAGGACCAGCGCCAGCCCCAGTGGTCGGTGATGGTGCCGCCGACCAGCGGTCCGCCGATCATCGCCAGCGCCATGACGCCGGCCATCATGCCCTGGTACTTGCCGCGCTCCCGCGGCGGGATGAGGTCGCCGATGATGGCCATGACGCCGACCATCAGACCGCCGGCGCCCAGGCCCTGGACGGCGCGGAAGCCGATGAGCTGGCCCATGTCCTGGGCCATGCCGCTGAGCGCGGAGCCGATCAGGAAGATCACGATCGACGTCATGAACGCGCCCTTGCGCCCGTACATGTCGCCGAGCTTGCCCCACAGCGGGGTCGAGGCCGCGGTCGCGAGGGTGTAGGCGGTGACCACCCAGGAAAGGCGCTCCAGACCGCCCAGCTCGCCCACGATCGTCGGCATCGCGGTGCCGATGATCATGTTGTCCAGCATCGCGAGCATCATCGCGATCATGAGAGCGAGCAGGACCACCCGCACGCTCCTCGGCTGCTTGCCGGCGCCGGCCTCGCCGGTCCCCGCCTCAGCTGTCTCCGCCATCGCTCCCACTTCCCCCAGCCACCGCTGTCTTCCGATCCCACGCGATCCCACTTACTTGCCGCCCGGCAAGTTGACTACACTCGGGAAGGTAGTCGCGTAACTAGCCGGGCGTCAAGTAAGTTTTTCGGAAAGGGCGCGGAGCGGGCAGAGTGCGCTGAGCAGGAGGTGCGTAGGAGGATGGGCGGCACGATGAACGGCACCAGGCAGCAGCGACGCCGCGGGGACACCCGCCAGCGCATCCAGGACGTGGCGCTCGGGCTCTTCGCCGAGCAGGGGTACGAGAAGACCTCGCTGCGCGAGATCGCCGAGACCCTGGACGTGACCAAGGCCGCGCTGTACTACCACTTCAAGACCAAGGAAGAGATCCTGGTCAGCATCTTCGATGATCTGGCCCGGCCGATCGAGGACCTGATCGCCTGGGGCCGGGAGCAGCCGCACACCCTGGAGACGAAGCAGGAGATCGTCCGCCGCTACAGCGAGGCGCTGGCGAGCGCGGCGCCGCTGTTCCGCTTCATGCAGGAGAACCAGGCGACCGTGCGGGACCTGCGCATCGGCGAGCTCTTCAAGACCCGCATGCTCGGCCTGCGCGACATCCTCATCGACCCGGAAGCGGACCTGGTGGACCAGGTCCGCTGCATCAGTGCGCTCTTCACGCTGCACGCCGGGACGATCGTGCTCCAGGACATGGGCCACGACCCCGAGGAACAGCGCGCTGCCGTTCTCGAGGTCGCCACCGACCTGGTGACCCAGGCGCACCGGGGAGCCGAGGGCTCCGGATCCGCGCCCGGGTCCTAGCCGGTCGCCGTAGGACGGATCACCGTCAGACGGTCACCCGTCAGACGGTCACGCCCTTGTCCCGCAGGAACGAGACCGGGTCGACGGCCGAGCCGTAGTTGGCGGTCGTACGGATCTCGAAGTGCAGGTGCGGGCCGCTGGAGTTACCCGTGTTGCCGGACTTCGCGATGGACTGGCCGGTCTTCACGACCTGGCCGGCCTTCACGTTGACCTTGGACAGGTGGGCGTACTGGGAGTACGTCCCGTTGCCGTGCTTGATGACGACCGCGTTGCCGTAGGCGGGGCCGTCACCGGCGCCGTTGCCACCGGCCTTGACGACGGTGCCGCCGTGCGTGGCGACGACGTTGGTGCCGATCGGCACGGCGAAGTCCTGGCCGCTGTGCTTGCTCGCCCACATGCCGCCGTTCTGGGCGAAGCTGGCGCTGAGCTCGTACTTCTTCACCGGGTCCACCCAGGAGGCGGCCTTCTTCTTGGTGGCCGTCTTCTTGGCGGTGGCCTTCTTGGCGCTCGCCTTCTCGGCCTTCGCCGCCTTGGCCTGCGCCGTGGCCTGGGCCTCGACGGCGCTCGCCGTGGTGGAGGAGGTGGAGGCCGCCGTGGTGCCGGTGGCGGCCGCGACCCCGGCTCCCAGTGCGACCGAGGCTCCGAGGCCGGCGGCCATCACAGCGGCGCGGGTGCGGAGGGTCGTACGGGAAGAACGGGACGTGACACGCGAGAACATTCGAACCTCATGGGGACGGGTGCAGAGGAAAGCCCCTCCGAGCGAGACGCACAGGGCGTTCGTCGGGCGGGCTCAACCTTGGTAACCCGGCGGCCCCGAACCGCACAAAGGTGTGACCTACGACCCTATTTAGTACTTGAGGGCGATACTTCACGACTCTTGACAGAGCGGCCATTTCGGACAAAGCCAGCTCAGGCGCCCGGCGGTCGCCAATCGGCGTGCACCGTTATGTCCGTTTTCGTAGTTCTCGCGGCTTCCACTATTCCCCGTAGTAAAGGCCGAACGGCCTGTGCGCCATGTCACCGGCGACCGTGATCGAAAGGCCGGTGAATGTGACCGGGGCTACTCCCGTCCCGGTTAACCCGCCCCCCGTACAAGGGCGTTCACCTAGGCTCGGAACATGGTCGACGTCACAGCACTCGGGGCACGTGTCGCGTCCAGCGCGGTCGCTCCCCTCGTCCGCAAGCTGCTGCCCGACCCGGGGCAGGTCCCCGACGACCGGCAGGCGCTGCTGCTCGCCCTCACCGCGACCCGGGTCGAGGACGACGCGGCCATCGACTACCTGGTCCGCCTCCGGTCCCGTTCCGCCCTGCCGGTGCGCACCGAACTCGCCCGGGGCTGGCGGAACTTCGACACCGAGCGGTACGCCCAGGAGATCATCGCCCACCTGGACCCGGACGGCCTGTACTTCCCGGTCGCCGACACCGCCGAGCTGGCGGCGCTGCGCGGACTCGGCGGGCGTCCGCGCGTCCAGGTGGCCGGCGTGATGCGCGCCGAGGAGCTGACGGAGGGGCTGCCGCCCGGCCGGCTGACCCACCTCTGGCTCAACGCGGAGCTGCCGGACACAGACGTCTCCTGGCTCTCCCACTTCCCCCGGCTGCGGGTCCTGCGGGTCAATCCGCGGCTGCCGCGGGTGCGGAACGTGCCGGACGGGGTGGAGATCACCGCGTAGGCGCAGGTCAGGCCACTGACTACTACTCAGTAACCCAATCGTTGCCGTCCGGCCACTTGCTGGGGCAAGCATGCACGCGACAACTTTGGTGCCGTCAGGCATCCGCGCAGGCATGAGAGGAATCCAGCCCCCCATGACCGAACAGACCGGACAGACCAGACGGACCAGACAGACCCGTCGTACCTGGAAGCGGGCGGTCGGCACCGTGGCCGTCACCGCGGCGGCGCTCACCGTGGCCGTCACGCCCGTCGGCGCCGCCACTCCCGAGGCCCCGGCCGCCGCCGTTTCGACCGCCGCCGTGACGGCCGCCGCCGCGGACGTCGACTACGACACCTGGCAGCGGGACTGCCGGGCCGTGATGGACGGCGCCCTGCCGTATCTCAAGGAGCGGATCGGCGACGCCCGACCCGGCGAGAAGCAGGCGATCGTCCTCGACATCGACAACACCTCCCTGGAGACCGACTTCGGCTTCAGCTACCCGCAGCCCGCCAACCGGCCGGTCCTGGAGGCCGCCCAGTACGCCCAGGAGCGCGGCGTCGCGCTGTTCTTCGTCACCGCCCGGCCGGGCATCATCGGGGTGCCCACCGAGTGGAATCTCGCGCACGCCGGCTACGACTCCGCCGGCCTGCACGTGCGCGGCTTCCTCGACCTGTTCCGGGACGTCGCCGAGTACAAGACCGAACAGCGGGCGGAGATCGAGTCGAAGGGCTACACGATCATCGCGAACATCGGCAACAGCGCCACCGACCTGTCGGGAGGGCACGCCGAGAAGACGTTCAAGCTGCCCGACTACGACGGCCAGTTGTCCTGACGCCGGATAGGCTCCCCTGGTCGACCGACCAGGGGGGCCGTGCATGGAACCGACCGTACTCGGCGGGAAGTTGGCGTCCAGCCTCGTCGCCCCGCTGGTGAAGAAGCTCTTCGTGACCGGCGGCCCCGGCGCCGGACTGGTCGACCGGCCGGTCCGGCTGACCCGCCTGGTCTCCTTCAGGGGCGAGCAGCGCACCCTCGGCGAGAGGGAGGTGCGCGGGCTCGCGGGGCGGCTGGTCGGCGCCGCCCTGGACTCCCCCGGCGAGCGCCCCTTCCCGCGCGACGAGGAGACCGCCGTCGCCGACGCCCTGGCCGCGCGGCTGCTGGCCCTCGGCGACCTGGACATGGACGACGTCCAAGCGGTGCGGCTGGGGCACCGGGAACTGGCCAAGCGGTTGCGGTTGGGGGCGGGGACGGCCACCACCGGTCTGTCCGCCGACGCCTGCTACTTCCTCGACTCCGCGACCGAGTGGGCCTGCCTGCACATCCTGGAGTTCTTCACCCGGCGCTCCACGTTCGTCGCCCGCACCCTGGTGGACCAGACCCGCGGTCAGGCGGAGCTGATCGCGAAGGTCGACGAGCTGATCGCCCGCGTCCCGCGCCCGGACGCCCGGGACACGGCGTTCGAGCGCCGGTACCTGCCGTACGCGGCCGAGCAGTACAACCACATCACCATCTACGGCGTCGACCTGCGCGACGCTCCGGACAGGTGGCCGCTGGAGGTCGCCTACCTGAGCCTGGAGGCGACCGGCGACGAGGAACACGCTGCCGCCCTGCCCGGGGAGCGCGCCGAACCGGAACACAGCGTCCGTCTCCCCGCCGAGGACGCCCTGCGCACCCACGACCGCGTGCTGCTGCGCGGCGACGCCGGCTCCGGCAAGACGACCCTGGTGCAGTGGCTGGCGGTCACCGCCGCCCGGGACGGCGACCGGGTCCCGTACGTCCTGCCGCTGCGCACCCTCGTCCGGGCGGGCACGCTCCCGGCGCCCACCGCCTTCCTCACGGCCGTGGGATGCCCGCTCACCCCGCCCGAGGGCTGGGCCGAGCGCGTGCTGACGGCCGGCCGGGGCCTGGTCCTCGTCGACGGCCTGGACGAGATCCCGGCCGCCGAACGGCACCGCACCCGCGACTGGCTCCTCGCCCTGATCCGCGCCTACCCCGGCAACCGCTGGCTGCTCACCTCCCGCCCCACCGCCGTACGCCCCGACTGGCTGGCCGGCGAGGGCTTCCGGGAGCTGGCCCTGACCCCGATGCGCCAGGCCGACGTCACGACCTTCGTGCGCCGCTGGCACACGGCGGCGCACGCCCCCGAGTACGAGGCCCGACTGCTCGACTCCCTGCACACCAAGCGCGACCTGGCCCGCCTCGCCACCAACCCCCTGATGTGCGGCCTGATCTGCGCCCTGCACCGGGAGCGGCGGGGCTATCTCCCCACCGGCCGCAAGGAGTTGTACGACGCCGCCCTCACGATGCTGCTCGCCCGGCGGGACCGGGAGCGTGGCATGAAGGCCGTGGACCTGGGCGAGGAGGCCCAACTGGAGCTGCTCCAGCGGCTCGCGTACGCGCTGGTGCTGAGCGGACGCACGGAGATGGACGTCGCCACGGCCGAGGGGATCGTGGAGCGCGCACTGCCGTCGGTCGCCTCGGCGGCGGGGCGGGGCGACGCGGCGACGGTCCTGCGGGAACTGCTGCTCCGCAGCGGCCTGTTGCGCCGTCCCGCCGAGGGCGTCCTGGAGTTCGTCCACCGCACCTTCCAGGACTACCTGGGCGCCCGGTACGCGGTCGAGGAGGGCCACCTGGACGTCATCGCGGGCCACGCGGCCGACGCCCAGTGGGAGGACGTGATCCGCATGGCGGTGGCCCACGCCCGCCCCGGGGAACGGGGGGTGCTGCTGCGCCGGCTGCTGACGGCGGACACCCCGCGCCTGACGCTGCTGGCACTGGCGTGCCTGGAACACGCGACCGCGCTGGACCCCGCGGTGCGGGCGGAGGTGGAGGCGCGGGCGGGGGCGCTGATTCCGCCGGGGTCGCTGGAGGACGCGAGGGCACTGGCGCAGGCGGGACCACTGGTGGTGGAGCTGCTGCCGGGTCCGGAGAGGCTGACAGACACGCAGGCCCACAGGGTGACCGTCACGGCCTCGCTGCTGGCCGAGAACGCGCCGAGCGGAGCCCTGGCGGTGCTGCGCCGGTTCCGGGAGCATCCCTCGCTCCACGTGCGCAGGCAGTTGGTGGGCACCTGGGCCCGGTTCGAGGCGCGGCAGTACGCAACGGAAGTACTGGATCACCTGGACCGGACGGGACTGTTCCTGACCTGCCAGACCCCGGCCCAGCGGACTGCGGTCACCGCGATGCGGCCGTGGAATCAGCTCCGGTTCGATGGCCCGCACGCCATGACCGACGTCCTGGCGTGTGTGCCGGAGCCGGGCACGGTCCGGGAACTCTTCGTGGCCTACAACCCGGAACTGACCGACCTGGACCCCCTGCTGGCCTTCGACTCCCTGCGGCGCCTGACCCTGCGCGAGTGCACGTCCGCACGAGGCGTGGGTCGGCTCTCCGCGCTACGACTCGAAAGCCTCACGCTCTACGGCAGCACCGATCTCGCGGGCCTGAAGGAACTGGACTCACTCCAAGCGCTGATCATCGGGCAGCAGCTTCCAGGCACCCGCCTGACTGATTCCCTTCCGGTAGGCGCGCCCTTGCGGCACCTCTACTTCGGCCGGGACTCCGCCGAGGGCACAGGGCTTCGAGGCCTGTCCCACTGGGCCACACTCGAACACCTCGGCCTTCCCAACCACCGGGCCACCGCTTCCGACTGGGCAGAGATCTCCCTGTTGCCGCGATTGACCTCGCTGAAACTGGACTTCTCCGGCCTCGACGACAGCCGGGATGTGCTGCCTGCGCTCCCCGGCGTACGCACCGTCCAGATTCTCGACGCCCGCCCCGTCGACACCACCGGGCTCGCTGCCCTCTTTCCTCACGCCGAGATCGAGCTGATCTGACGCCGCCACAAGGGAAAGGGGCTGCCCAGGGACCGAAGTCCCAAGGCAGCCCCTTTCTCGGCTCACCCCTGGAGGGCTACGCCTCCTTGCTCAGGTTCGGCCCCGCGCCGCCGGCCGCCTGCTCGATCGGCGGGACGTCGGGCAGCGCCGACTTCTCCTCGCCGCGGAACGTGAAGGTCTGGGCCTCGCCCTCGCCCTCCGTGTCCACGACCACGATGTGGCCCGGGCGCAGCTCGCCGAAGAGGATCTTCTCCGACAGCGTGTCCTCGACCTCGCGCTGGATCGTGCGACGCAGCGGACGCGCGCCCAGCACCGGGTCGTAGCCCTTCTTGGACAGCAGCTCCTTGGCGGACTGGGAGAGCTCGATGCCCATGTCCCGGTCCTTGAGGCGCTCGTCGACCTTGCCGATCATCAGGTCGACGATCCGCAGGATGTCGGCCTGGCTGAGCTGCGGGAAGACGACCACGTCGTCGACGCGGTTGAGGAACTCGGGCCGGAAGTGCTGCTTCAGCTCGTCCTGGACCTTGTTCTTCATGCGCTCGTAGTTGGTCTTCTTGTCACCCGCGGCGGCGAAGCCGAGGTTGAAGCCCTTCGAGATGTCCCGCGTGCCGAGGTTGGTCGTCATGATGATGACCGTGTTCTTGAAGTCCACGACCCGGCCCTGGGAGTCGGTCAGCCGACCGTCCTCCAGGATCTGCAGCAGCGAGTTGAAGATGTCCGGGTGGGCCTTCTCGACCTCGTCGAAGAGCACGACGGAGAACGGCTTGCGGCGGACCTTCTCGGTCAGCTGGCCGCCCTCTTCGTAGCCCACGTAACCGGGGGGCGAACCGAAGAGACGCGACACCGTGTGCTTCTCGCTGAACTCCGACATGTCGAGGGAGATCAGCGCGTCCTCGTCACCGAAGAGGAACTCCGCGAGCGCCTTGGACAGCTCGGTCTTACCGACACCGGACGGACCGGCGAAGATGAACGAGCCACCCGGACGCTTCGGGTCCTTCAGACCGGCACGAGTACGGCGGATCGCCTTGGACAGCGCCTTGACGGCGTCGATCTGGCCGATGACCCGCTTGTGGAGCTCGTCCTCCATGCGCAGCAGACGCGAGGACTCCTCCTCCGTGAGCTTGAAGACCGGGATGCCGGTGGCGGTCGCGAGGACCTCGGCGATCAGCTCGCCGTCGACCTCGGCGACGACGTCCATGTCGCCGGCCTTCCACTCCTTCTCCCGCTTGGCCTTGGCGGCGAGGAGCTGCTTCTCCTTGTCGCGCAGGGAGGCGGCCTTCTCGAAGTCCTGCGAGTCGATCGCGGACTCCTTGTCGCGGCGGACGCCGGCGATCTTCTCGTCGAACTCGCGCAGGTCCGGCGGCGCGGTCATCCGGCGGATCCGCATCCGGGAACCGGCCTCGTCGATCAGGTCGATCGCCTTGTCCGGCAGGAAGCGGTCCGAGATGTAGCGGTCGGCGAGCGTGGCCGCCTGCACCAGGGCCTCGTCCGTGATGGAGACGCGGTGGTGGGCCTCGTACCGGTCGCGCAGGCCCTTGAGGATCTCGATCGTGTGCGGCAGCGACGGCTCCGCGACCTGGATCGGCTGGAAGCGGCGCTCCAGGGCCGCGTCCTTCTCCAGGTGCTTGCGGTACTCGTCCAGCGTGGTCGCACCGATGGTCTGCAGCTCACCGCGGGCCAGCATCGGCTTCAGGATCGACGCGGCGTCGATGGCGCCCTCGGCGGCACCCGCACCGACCAGCGTGTGCAGCTCGTCGATGAACAGGATGATGTCGCCGCGGGTGCGGATCTCCTTGAGCACCTTCTTCAGGCGCTCCTCGAAGTCACCGCGGTAGCGGGAGCCGGCGACCAGCGCGCCGAGGTCCAGGGTGTAGAGGTGCTTGTCCTTGAGGGTCTCGGGCACCTCGCCCTTGACGATGGCCTGCGCGAGGCCCTCGACGACGGCGGTCTTGCCGACGCCGGGCTCACCGATGAGCACCGGGTTGTTCTTGGTACGGCGGGACAGCACCTGCATGACCCGCTCGATCTCCTTCTCGCGCCCGATGACCGGGTCGAGCTTGGACTCACGAGCGGCCTGGGTGAGGTTCCGGCCGAACTGGTCGAGGACCAGGGACGTGGAAGGCGTGCCCTCCGCAGGACCGCCGGCGGTGGCGGTCTCCTTGCCCTGGTAACCGGAGAGCAGCTGGATGACCTGCTGCCGCACCCGGTTGAGATCGGCGCCCAGCTTGACCAGGACCTGGGCGGCGACGCCCTCGCCCTCACGGATCAGGCCGAGCAGGATGTGCTCCGTGCCGATGTAATTGTGACCCAGCTGGAGGGCCTCGCGGAGCGACAGCTCCAGGACCTTCTTGGCACGGGGAGTGAAGGGGATGTGACCCGACGGGGCCTGCTGGCCCTGCCCGATGATCTCCTCCACCTGCTGGCGGACCGCCTCGAGCGAAATCCCGAGGCTCTCAAGGGCCTTGGCGGCGACACCCTCACCCTCATGGATCAGGCCCAGGAGGATGTGCTCGGTGCCGATGTAGTTGTGGTTGAGCATCCGGGCTTCTTCCTGAGCCAGGACGACAACCCGCCGCGCGCGGTCGGTGAACCTCTCGAACATCGTTAATCGCTCCTCAGAGCGGTCAGGCAGTAAGGGGAACTTCCCCTCCCTGTCCTTCCGCAGCTTAGTCCCGCAAGCGGGGACCGCTCATTCCAACTGCCGACACCGTCGATGGCCTCCTGACCCCTGACGCCGACATCTGCCACAACCCGATGGTGCGAGACGATGTTCCCGCAGGCCAGGCACTTACCCCACTCGCCAGTACGCCGATGGCGAACGCGAGACGGCCCGAGCTGCGTGTCACCCCCTCCCACTAGGGGTGTCTTACCCGCTGGGACTGACACTCCATGCCGCGTGCACCGGTTCCCTCCGCTACGGGCGAACAACCTTGCGCCTCCCCGCACCCCCGCACGCCCCCTATTCCCAGCACTCTGCGCATTTACCCCGGCACCCAGCGTAACTACGGCGCACTTTCGACTGTTGCGCTTGGCATGGTTGGCGCCCTGCCCCCGGTACCCGTCGTCCCTCCGGTCCCTCCCGTCCCTCCCGTCCCTCCCGTCCCTCCGGTCCCTCCCGTCCCCGCGGCTCCCGCCGTCGTGCCGCCGCCGCGCAGGTCGCGCGAAGCGGGCGGCTTCCGGTGGGAACGGGTGCGGGGCTGGTACGAGAGCGTGCTCGGGTGGCCGACGGTGCCCGGAGTTCCAACCCGGCTGCGCGTGGGCGACCGCTTCGACGTCCTGGACGTCCCGGCCGAGGCCGGTCACGCGGCGCTGGAGCGGCTCGGACCGACGGGCCCGGTGGCCGTCCGGGGCGAGCGGATGCTGCTGCTCGTGGCGGCGGGCGGCGCGGAGGAGGTGCCGGGGCTGCTGGAGTGGCTGGAGTGGGGCTCGCTGCCGCTCGATCTGACCGCGGTGGGCACGGGCGGCCTCATCGACGCGCCCCTCGTGCCCGCCACCGAGCCGGCGCCGGGCCGTGACGGGCTGCGGGGGGCCGCCTTCTGGCTGCGGCCCCCGGAGCCGGGGTGCGAGGTCGAGACCTCGCTGCCGACGCTGTCGGTGCTCGGGGGCACCGGAACCGCCCCGGATCTCGCACGGCTCGTCCGCACACTGGCCACGCAGTGCCACCGGGTCCGGCTCTGCGCCGGCCGGTGACGGTGACGTGGCAGTGACGCGGGCGGTGTCGCGGGCCGGGTGATCAGCCGTTGGCCTTCTCGTACGCCTCGCGGATGATCGCGGGAACACGGCCGCGGTCGTTGACCTCGTAGCCGTTCTCCTTCGCCCAGGCGCGGATCGCCGCGGTGTCCTGGCTGCCGCCGGAAGAGGCGCGCGCCTTGCCGCGACCGCCCGAGGCACGGCCTCCGGTACGGCGGCCACCCTTGACGTAGGCGTCGAGAAGACCACGGAGCTTGTCCGCGTTGGAGGTGGTGAGATCGATCTCGTACGTCTTGCCGTCGAGTGCGAACGTCACGGTCTCGTCTGCCTCGCCGCCGTCGAGGTCATCGACAAGAAGGACCTGAACCTTCTGTGCCACCGGATTTCCTTTCATCGATAACGTGAGGGCCGGAGGTCCGTCGGCGTCCGCCGTATCGCCGTCCCTTGTTATATGCAGTACTGCACTACGCCGGAAAGCAAACCGCTTTTGCCGGAAAAACACAAACCCCCGGCGGAGACCGGCAGCCCGCCTCCGGGCCGGAAACATACGCGTTTCGGACATAGGGCCTAGCCCTCTCCCGCGATCACAGATGCAGAAGCATCCGGCTGTTCCCCAAGGTGTTCGGTTTCACTCGTTCGAGACCGAGGAACTCCGCAACGCCCTCGTCATAGGAACGCAGCAGCTCCGCGTAGACATCGGTGTCGACCGGCGTCTCCCCGATCTCCACGAAGCCGTGCTTGACGAAGAAGTCCACTTCGAAGGTCAGACAGAAAACGCGGCGAACACCGAGCCAGCGCGCCGTGTCCAGCAACTTCTCCAGCAGGTGATGTCCCACGCCGGCGCCCTTCAGGCCCGGCTTCACCGCGAGAGTGCGCACTTCCGCGAGGTCTTCCCACATCACGTGCAGGGCGCCGCAGCCGACCACCTCGGCGTTGTCGTCCCGTTCCGCGACCCAGAACTCCTGGATGCTCTCGTAAAGCGTCACCATCGCTTTGTCGAGCAGGATGCGGTCGCGGACGTACGCGTCGAGGAGCCGGCGTACGTCCGGGACATCCCTGGTACGGGCCCGACGGACGGTGATGGCATTTGGCATGTGGGGACGCTATCGCTCGCCGCCGTCCGGTACCGAGCCGGGGCCCGGCGCGGGGGTTTCCGGTCCCTGCGCGATGCGGATGGCGTCTCTGAGGGCCTGCCGCTGTTCCTCGCTCATCATGCCGAAGAAGGCGATGAGGGCGGCGGCGGGGTTGTCGCTCTGCGACCACGCGTCGTTCATCAGCGCGGCGGCGTAGGCGGCGCGGGTGGAGACCGCCTCATATCGATAGGCCCGGCCTTCCGACTCGCGGCGGACCCAGCCCTTCTGATGGAGATTGTCCAAAACGGTCATCACGGTGGTGTACGCGATGGACCGTTCCTGTTGGAGGTCTTCCAGGACTTCTCGAACGGTCACGGGGCGGTTCCACTTCCACACCCTCGTCATGACCGCGTCTTCGAGTTCTCCCAATGGGCGAGGCACGCTCCGAACGATAGTGGGAGATCTGGCCGATCGCGTGCCGGACGTGCGGTTTTGCTGGCAAACGGGCGCGGAAGGGGCGTACGGCTCCGGTGGGTCCCGTGGGAGCCGTACGCCCGGTGAGGTCAGCCCTCGGCGTGGGGGGACTGCTGCCGGGCGCCCTCCGCCCGGGCGAGGGCGGCGTCCACGGCCGCGTCCTCCTTGGCCTTGTTGGCGCCGCCCTGGGTCTTCACGATCACCCGGATCAAGCCGATGAAGAACACGGCCATGACGGCAGGGGGCAGGAGCGCGGAGACGTAGTCCATGGACCCAGGGTAGCCAGGGGGTGTCAGCCGGCCGCGAGGTGGTGCCGTGAGCCGGGGGTGGGCGGGGCCGGCTTGCGGCGGGGGAAGACCTCGCCGGGGGTCGGGACGGGGCGCTTGGGGGTGGCGGGGGTGGGAGCGGGGGCCGGGCGGGTGGCCGGCTTCTGGGCGGGCTTCTGGGCAGGCTGCTTGTCGGGCTGCTGGCCGCCGGGGAGGGCGTGGAGGTGGGTGCGGGCGGCGGGGAGCCTGACGGTGGGGGCGGTGGGGAGCCTGACGGTGGGGGCGGTGGGGGGTGCGGCGGGTGCGCAGCGGGTCAGCAGCGCGGCCGCGGTGGGGTTGCCGCGCAGGGCGCCGAGGGCGGCGAGGTCGTCCGCGTGGGGGCGGTGGCCGGCGCCCAGGGCCTCGTCCAGGAGTGCGAGGTAGCCGGTGGCGGTGCCGGGGAGGGCGGCGCGGTACCGGGCGAGGTCGGCCACCAGGAAGGCGCGTAGCCGGGCGCTCTCCCGCATCGCCTCGTCGAGCGACTCTGCGAGGCGGAGGCAGTCCTGGGCCTCCTCCGCCGAGACGGGACTGGGGTTCAGGGCAAGGGCGAGAGCGCGCCGGAGCACACACAGCTCCTGAGCACCGAACGCCATGCCGCCGCGGGTTCCGTAGGGCGTGGGCATGCGGTGACGATACGCGCTAATCAGACAAACTCGGCATAGGGGGCGGGTGCGGCGCGGCGGCAACCGGCCGGCGCCGGGTCACGTTACCCACCCCCGCGCCCACGCCGGGCAACGTGTGGACGCGGGGTGCCAGGCCCTACATGCGGGACACGTTGCGTTCGTACACCAGGCGGAGGCCGATCAGGGTCAGCCAGGGCTCGTGTTCGTCGATGACCGAGGATTCGCCCAGGACCATCGGGGCCAGTCCGCCCGTCGCGATGACCGTGACGTCCTCGGGGTCGTCGGCCAGCTCGCGGGCCATGCGGTTGACGACGCCGTCCACCTGGCCGGCGAAGCCGTAGACGATGCCCGACTGCATCGCCTCCACCGTGTTCTTGCCGATCACACTGCGCGGCCGGGCCACCTCGATCTTGCGGAGCTGGGCGCCCTTGACGCCGAGCGCCTCGACCGAGATCTCGATGCCGGGGGCGATGACCCCGCCGACGTACTCCCCGCGCGCGCTGACCGCGTCGAACGTCGTCGCCGTGCCGAAGTCCACGACGATCGCCGGGCCGCCGTAGAGCTCGACGGCCGCGACGGCGTTGATGATGCGGTCGGCGCCGACCTCCTTGGGGTGGTCGGTGAGGATGGGGACGCCGGTCTTGACGCCCGGTTCGACCAGGACCGCGGGGACGTCGCCGTAGTAGCGGCGGGTGACCTCGCGCAGTTCGTGCAGGACCGAGGGGACCGTCGCGCAGATGGCGATGCCGTCGATGCCGTCGCCCAGCTCGTCGCCGAGGAGCGGGTGCATGCCCATCAGGCCCTGGAGGAGGACCGCCAGCTCGTCGGCCGTGCGGCGCGAGTCCGTGGAGATGCGCCAGTGCTCGACGATGTCCTCGCCGTCGAAGAGGCCCAGGACGGTGTGCGTGTTGCCTACGTCGATCGTCAGCAGCATGGCCCTACTCCGCCGCTCGCAGGTCCAGGCCGATGTCCAGGATCGGGGAGCTGTGGGTGAGGGCGCCCACGGCCAGGTAGTCGACGCCCGTGTCCGCGTACGCCTTGGCGTTGGTGAGGGTCAGGCGGCCGGACGCCTCCAGGGCCGCTCGGCCGGCCACCAGGGCGACCGCCTCCTCGCACTCGGACGGGGTGAAGTTGTCCAGGAGGATCAGGTCGGCGCCCGCGTCCAGCACCTCGCGGAGCTGGTGCAGGGTGTCGACCTCGACCTCGATGGGGACCTCGGGGAAGCGTTCGCGGACGGCCTGGAAGGCCTGCGCGACGCCGCCGGCGGCCACGACGTGGTTGTCCTTGACCAGGGCCGCGTCCGACAGGGACATGCGGTGGTTGACGCCGCCGCCGCAGCGGACGGCGAACTTTTCGAGGCCGCGCAGGCCGGGCGTCGTCTTGCGGGTGTCGCGGACCTTTGCCTTCGTGCCCTCCAGGGCGTCCGCCCACGCGCGCGTGGCCGTCGCGATGCCCGACATGCGGCACAGGAGGTTCAGCGCGCTGCGTTCGGCGGTGAGGATGTCGCGGGTTCGGGTGGTGACGGAGAGGAGCTTCTGGCCGGGCTCCACGCGGTCGCCGTCCTCGACGTGGCGTTCCACCTCGAACTCGTCCGTGCAGACGACCGAGAGGACCGCCTCGGCGACCCTGAGGCCCGCCACCGTGCCCGCCTCCCGCGCGGTGAAGTCGGCGGTGGCCACGGCCTCCTCGGGGATGGTCGCGACCGTCGTCACGTCCACGCCGCCCGCCAGGTCCTCCTGGACGGCGAGGTTCGCGATGTCCTCGACCTCCACCGGATCGAGTCCGGAGTCCAGCAGGAGCGCCGCGAGGGCGGGGTCGAGGCCGCACTCCAGGTACGCCTCTTCGTCGGTTTCCGCGCCGCAGGCGCAGCCGTCGCCGCAGCCTCCGGAAGACGCGAGGGGAAGGTCGGGGGTGTTCACTGCTCTCACTGCTCCTGGGGACGCTGCGTCGGCCTGCGGCCGTGGACGGTCGGGGGGAATTCTGGCGTGTCCGTGGTGTGCACGGCGAGAGTGCGGTCGGGGTTCAGGCGTACGACGATGTGGCGGCGCCAGGCGGTGTCGTCGCGGTCCGCGTGGTCCTCCCGCCAGTGGCAGCCACGCGTCTCCTCGCGCCGGGCCGCGGCGGCCACCAGGACGCGGGCCACGCACATGAGGTTGGTGGCCTCCCAGGTGTCGACGCCGGGCTCGGACGTCTTGCCGTTGTCCCGCAGGGCCTCGCGGGCCTCGGTGTGGAGGTGGTGCAGCCGGTCGGCGGCCCGCGTGAGGGAGCCCGCCGAGCGCAGCACGCCCGCGCCCTCGGTCATGATCCGCTGGATGGTGAGGCGGGACTCCGGCGGGAGGAGGGGGTGCGCCGGGTGGGCGGGGTGCGGGAGCGAGGCGGGCACACGCGCGTGGAGGACGTCGTCCGCGTGGCTCGCCGCGATGTCGGCCGCGATGCGTTCGGCGTAGACCAGCCCTTCGAGGAGGGAGTTGGAGGCGAGGCGGTTGGCGCCGTGCACGCCGGTGCAGGCGACCTCGCCGCACGCGTAGAGGCCGGGGACCGTGGTGCGGCCCGCGGCGTCGGTGCGGACGCCTCCGGAGGCGTAGTGGGCGGCCGGGGCGACCGGGATCGGCTCGGTGACCGGGTCGATGCCGTGCGCGCGGCAGGCGGCGAGGATCGTGGGGAAGCGCTGCTCCCACATCGCCCTGCCGAAGTGGCGCGCGTCCAGGTACATGTGTTGGGCGTCGCGCTCCTGCATGCGGCGCGTGATTCCCTTGGCGACGATGTCCCGCGGGGCGAGTTCCGCGAGTTCGTGCTGCCCCACCATGAAGCGCGCGCCGTCCGCGTCCACCAGGTGGGCGCCCTCGCCGCGTACCGCCTCCGAGACCAGGGGCTGCTGGCCCTCGGCGTCCGGGCCGAGGAAGAGGACCGTGGGGTGGAACTGGACGAATTCGAGGTCGCTCACCTCGGCGCCCGCGCGGAGGGCGAGCGCGACGCCGTCGCCCGTGGAGACGGACGGGTTCGTCGTCGCCGAGAAGACCTGGCCCATGCCGCCGGTGGCGAGGACGACGGCGGGGGCGTGGACCGCCCCGACGCCGTCGTGCTGGCCCTCTCCCATGACGTGCAGGGTTACGCCCGCGGTCCGGCCCTGGGCGTTCGTGAGGAGGTCGAGGACGAGGGCGTTCTCGACGGTGCGGACGCCGCGCGCGCGTACCGCCTCCACCAGGGCTCGGGAGATCTCCGCGCCGGTGGCGTCGCCGCCGGCGTGCGCGATGCGGCGGCGGTGGTGGCCGCCCTCCCGGGTGAGGGCCAGGCCGCCCTCGGTGGACTCGTCGAAGTGCGCGCCGGTCTCGATGAGGCGGCGTACGGCGTCGGGGCCCTCGGTGACCAGGATGCGGACCGCCTCCTCGTCGCACAGGCCCGCCCCGGCGACCAGGGTGTCGTCCAGGTGCTGCTCGGGTGTGTCGCCCTCGCCGAGGGCCGCGGCGATGCCGCCCTGCGCCCAGCGCGTGGAGCCGTCGTCGAGGCGGGCCTTGGTGACCACCACCGTGCGCAGTCCCGCGGCCTCGCAGCGCAGGGCCGCGGTGAGGCCCGCCACGCCGGAGCCGACGACCACCACGTCCGCGTCAATGGCCCAGCCGGGCGCGGGGGCGTGCAGTCGTATGCCTGTGCTGGTCACGAGGCGGCTCCGAAGGTGAGGGGGACGTTGTCGATCAGCCGGGTCGCGCCGACCCGGGCGGCGACGGCGAGGACGGCCTCGCCGGTGTGGTCGTCGCCGATCTCGGCGAAGTCGGCCGGGTCGACCAGGGCGAGGTAGTCCAGCTCCAGTGGCGGGGTGGCGCGGGCTGCGTCCTCCAGGATCAGGCGGGCGGCGGCCCGGACGGCCGTGGCGCTGCGCGGGGCGGACGTGGCGACGGCGTGGGCGTCGGCCGCCGCGCGGGACTCGCCCAGGGCGCTGAGGGCCTCGGCGCGGGCCTGGGTGGCCGGGACCTCGCGGGCACGCGCGCACAGCGCCTCCTGGGCGGCGTGCCGGTCCAGGCCCGCGAAGAGCGCCTGGGAGAGCGCGAGGGCCGTGCGGCGCTCGGGGGCCGAGAGGTAGCGGTTGCGGCTGGACAGGGCCAGGCCGTCCTCCTCGCGCACCGTGGGGACGCCGATGATCTCCACGCCGAAGTTGAGGTCGCGGACCATGCGGCGGATCAGCGCGAGCTGCTGGGCGTCCTTCTGGCCGTAGAGGGCGAGGTCCGGGCGGGTGAGGTGGAGCAGCTTGGCGACGACGGTGAGCATGCCGTCGAAGTGGCCGGGGCGGGAGGCGCCCTCCAGGCGTTCGCCCATGGGGCCGGCGGTGACGCGCACCTGGGGTTCGCCGCCGGGGTAGACCTCGTCGGCGGCGGGGGCGAAGACGGCGTCCGCGCCCGCCCGCGCGGCGATCTCCAGGTCGGCGTCCAGGGTGCGGGGGTAGCGGTCCAGGTCCTCGCCGGCGCCGAACTGGAGCGGGTTGACGAAGACGGTGGCCACGACCTCGCCGTCCGGGCCGGCCAGGTCGCGCGCCGTGCGGATCAGGGTGGCGTGGCCCTCGTGCAGGGCGCCCATGGTCATCACGACGGCCCGGCGGCCGCCCCGCACACGCGCGTGGAGTTCGTCGGCGGTGCGCAGCAGGACGGTCGGGGTGGTGGTCATCGGGCGTCTCCCTCGGGGCCGGTGGGGCCTGCGGGGCCTGCGGGGCCGGTCGGTCCTGCCGGGCCGCCGGGGCCGGAGGGTCCTGCGGGGCCGGTCGGTCCTGCCGGGCCGCCGGGGCCGGAGGGTCCTGCGGGGCGGTCAGGGCCGGTGGGTCCCTCGGGGCCGGTGGGTCCCTCGCGGCCGTCGGAGCCGCTGGGTCCCTCGGAGCCGCTGGGTCCCTCGGAGCCGCTGGGTCCCTCGCGGCCGTCGGAGCCGGTCGGTCCCTCGGAGCCGTCGGAGCCGGTCGGTCCCTCGGGGCCGTCGGAGCCGGTCGGTCCCTCGGAGCGGTCGGAGCCGCTGGGTCCCTCGGAGCGGTCGGGGCCGGTCGGTCCCGCAGGGCCGGTCGGTCCCGCAGGGCCGGTCGTGCCGGTCGGTCCCGCCGGGCCGGTGGGGCCGGTCGGTCCCGCCGGGCCGGTGGGGCCCGGCCTTCCTTCGGCGAGTACCCCGAGCAGGTCCTCGGCGAGTTCGGCCTTCAGCAGCCCGTGGGCCAGCGCGCGGTCGGCGGTCGCGCGTGCCATCGCCAGGTAGCCGGCCACGGCCTGCGGGGCGTGCTCGCGCAGCTCCACGATGTGCGCGGCGACCGTGCCCGCGTCCCCGCGCGCGACGGGGCCGGTGAGGGCCGCGTCACCGGAGCGCAGGGCGTTGTCGAGGGAGGCGCCCAGCAGGGGGCCGAGCATCCGGTCGGGGGCGGCCACGCCGGCCGTGCGCAGCAGCTCCATGGACTGGGCGACCAGGGTGATCAGGTGGTTGGCTCCCAGGGCGAGCGCCGCGTGGTAGAGCGGGCGCCTGTCCTCGGCGATCCACTCCGGCTCGCCGCCCATCTCGATGACCAGGGCCTCGGCGGCCAGCCGCAGCTCCTCGGGAGCGGTGACGCCGAAGGAGCAGCCCGCCAGGCGCTGGACGTCCACGGGGGTGCCGGTGAAGGTCATCGCCGGGTGCAGGGCCAGCGGCAGGGCGCCGGCCCGCAGCGCGGGGTCCAGGACCCGCGCGCCGTACCGTCCGGAGGTGTGCACCAGCAGCTGGCCCGGCCGCACGGCCCCGGTCTCGGCGAGGCCGGTCACCAGGCCGGGCAGGGCGTCGTCGGGGACGGTCAGCAGGACCAGTTCGGCGCGCTGCAGGACCTCGGCGGGCGCCATGAGCGGCACGTCGGGCAGGAGCGCGGCGGCGCGCCGCCTGGAGGCGTCGGAGACCCCGGAGACGGCCACCGGGCGGTGCCCGGCGAGCTGGAGGGACGCGGCCAGCGCGGGGCCCACGCGGCCGGCGCCGACAACGCCTACGGTGAGCCGCGCGGGGCGGTCCTTGGGGTCTGGCGGTGGGGTTGTGTTCACGCGACGACGGCCTTCCCGTTCCAGTCCGCTCGGGGTACCGGACGATTTCTCGTCATGTTAACGCGATTGGTTACAGGGGCGTTCGGTTGTCCACAGGCTGTGGGTTGCGCCGCCGGAAACCAGATGGCCCCCGCGCGGTGCCGCCCGGCATGATCCCCGCATGACTGACACGGTGGAGCAGAGTGGCGGGCCGGCCGGGCAGGTGCCCCCGGTGGAGCGGGACCGGCGGACGCGGGAGCGGCGGCTCGCCGTCCACCGGGCCGCCCGCCGGGTGCTGGACCGCCCCGGCTACCTGTGGACCGTCCGCGAACGGCTGGCACTGCTCGACGACGTCCAGGACCTCTACGACCTGGACGAGCCCGTCGACATGTACGGCAACGGCGTCGTCGAGGCCCTGGAGGAGCGGACCGCGCTGCTGCTCGGCCTTGAGGCCGCCGTCTTCTTCCCGACGGGCACGATGGCCCAGCAGGTGGCCCTGCGCTGCTGGGCCGGCCGCACCGGCGACCCCACAGTGGCCCTGCACGGGCTCAGCCACCCCGAGGTGCACGAGCGGAACGCGTTCAGCCGGGTCAGTGGGCTGCGACCGGTACGGGTGACCAGTGAGCCCCGGCTGCCGACCGCGGCGGAGGTGCGTGACTTCGAGGAGCCCTTCGGGGCGCTGATGCTGGAGCTGCCCCTGAGGGACGCCGGTTACGTGCTGCCCACCTGGGAGGAGCTGACCGAGGTCGTCGCGGCGGCGCGGGAGCGGGACGCGGTGGTCCACTTCGACGGCGCCCGCCTGTGGGAGACCACCGTGCACTTCGGCCGGCCCCTGGCGGAGATCGCGGGCCTCGCGGACAGCGTCTACGTGTCGTTCTACAAGTCGCTCGGCGGCTTCGGCGGCGCCGCGCTCGCCGGTCCGCGCACGCTGGTGGAGGAGGCCCGGGCCTGGCGGCACCGCTACGGCGGCAACCTGTTCCAGCAGTTCCCCACCGCCCTGTCGGCGCTGGCGGGGCTGGAGCGGACGCTGCCGCGACTGCCCGGACAGGTCGTGCACGCGCGCGTGGTGGCCGCCGCGCTGCGCGAGGGGTTCGCGGCGGCCGGCGTCCCGTGGGCGCGCGTGCAGCCCGAGGTGCCGCACACCCACGAGTTCCGGGTCTGGCTGCCGTACGACGCCGAAGTCCTGGGCGAGGCCGCGCTCCGGCAGGGCGAGGAGACCGGCGTCCTGCTGTTCGCCGGGCCCTGGGACCCCGCCGGGCCGGGGATCTCGGTCGCGGAGGTCGGCGTGGGGGCGGCCGGCCTGGAGTGGACGGCCGACGACGTGCGGACGGCGGTCGCGGGCTTCGTGGCCGGGCTGGAGGACTGAGCGGCGGCCCGGGTCAGCCCAGGGCGCGCGGCCGCCGGGACCACCACCCGCGCAGAGCGCACCGCAGGCGGCCGCGGGCCGGGCGGCCGGCGAGCACGGCCCGGAACCGTCGGCGCTCGTGCCACTCCCGCACGACCTGCCGGTCGTGGGTGCCGGGCGCGGGCGGGGCGGGCTCGCCGAGCTGCCGGGCGCGGTAGGTGTCGAGGAGGTACTGCTGCGTGATGCTCATGGCGGATCGCCTGCTCCAGGAGACGTATCGGAGAACGTAGCGGTGGGAAGTGGGAAAGGGCTCCACGGCTGCCCCCGTGACCCCAGCCTGCTTCCGGTCCGGCCCCGCCGTCGCGTCGATTGACGACGGCGGTCGATCGGCGGCGGCGTTGTCAGTGGCGGCGTGCACCATGGGGGCATGAGCGTGCGCATCGACATCGCGGGGCTGCGGCCGGAGAGGGTCGCCGTCGTGCCCTCACCCCTGGCCGAGCTGGGCATGGCGCTGCACGCGCTGTCCGAGCCGGGGCACCATCCCGGACTGCAGGGCTGGGCGACGGGCGTGACGGCCCGGCTCGACTCGCATCTGGCCGACCGGATGTGCGAGGCGGACTTCCTGTGGCGGACGACCTTCTCGGACCTCTTCATGCCGTTCGCCGGGGTGCCCGGCCGCAGCACGCTACCCGGCGCCACCCTCGCCGAGGACCTCGACCTGCTGGACAAGCTCTCCGACGAGCAGTTCGTGGACGCGGCCCTGGAGTTCACCTGCGCGCTGCCGTACAGCACCGGCGGGATCTCCGCGCTCGCCGACGCCGAGGTGCGCCGGCGCGCCCTGGACCTGGCCGCCGCGCGCGGCCCGCAGCAGCTGCGTTTCAGCGAGCGGCTGCTGGTCGACCCGCCGCGGATCCGGGGCTGGCTGCGCCAGTTCGCGCACGACTGCGACGAGGCGTTCTTCGCGGAGGCCTGGTCCCGGCTGCGCCACCAGCTCGCGGCGGACGCCCGGCACAAGACGGACCTGCTGCGCCGCAAGGGCCTTGCCGAGGCGCTGGCCGCCGTCTCCCCGGCGGTGACGCTGGACGAGGGCGCCGCGCGGATCACCGTCGACAAGCTGGGCGACGGCCGCTCCGCGACGGCGGACGGCGGTCTGCTGCTCGTCCCGACCAGCCTGGGCTGGCCGCATCTGATGGTCCTGCACCGGCACGGCTGGCAGCCGGTGCTGCACTACCCGGTCGGCTCCCCGGAGATGGCCTCGCCGCCCTCGGTCGAGCAGCTCACGCTGCGGATGACCGCGCTGTCCCACCCGGTCCGGATGCGGATCTGCCGGTATCTGGCCCGCAGCGAGTACACCACCGGCGAGCTGGCGCAGGTGCACGGCATGACGGCCCCCGAGATATCCCGGCACCTGGGCGTGCTGAAGAAGGCGGGGCTGATCACCACCCGCCGCCGCGGCCGGTACGTGCTGCACCAGCTGGACGTGACGGTGGTGGCCCGGCTGGGCAGCGACTTCCTGGAGGGGATACTCCGGTAGCGCCGCGCCCGCCCCAGCGGGTGCGCGGGTGGTGCGCGCGCTGCCGGTCAGTCGGTCCGGATGTGCCGGATCCCGACGCCCGCCTGCCTGATCCGGGTGCGCAGCGCGCCCTCGTTGTTGGGCCGCAGGGTGAGTCCCGCCAGTACGGCGATCCGGTCGGCGGTCTTCGGGACGGTCGTGTGGTCCGTCCACAGGTGCTCGGCGAACTCCGGCTCGGCCAGCCGCTCCAGACAGTGGTCGAGCTGTCCCTCGGCCCAGCTGTCGCGACGCGGCCCGGGACGCTTCCCGCGGGCGTACCCGACGTACTTGACGTACCCGAGGAGGTGGCCAAGACCGCGCTCGCGCAGCCGCCGCAGCACGGTCTCGCGTTCGGCGAGGAGGGCGAAGTGGCGTACGTCGTGCCCGAGTTCGCCCAGGCGGCCGACGGTCTCGGCGAAGTACCCGGAGTCGGTGACCGTCATCGGCGCGATCACCACCCCGTCGTGCTTGGTGAGGGCCAGGTCCAGGACCTCGACGACGCCCTGCCGCCAGGAGACCAAATCCTGGAAGTCACCCCGCAGTTCGGGCGGCAGCATGCGGCGCAGCCCGAAGCCCGCGTGCTCGGGGTCGCAGACGACGCTGCCGGGGAGCCGCCGCCGTATCTCGTGCGCGGGCAGCGACTGGACGGATCGCCGCCCCCGAAGGGGCCGTTGATCCACAGGAGCATGCCCAGACCCTACCGACGCGGGGGCGCCGGCGGAGCCCTGTCAGCCCAGTCCCCCACCCGCCCGCACCAGCCCCGTCTCGTAGGCCAGCACCACCACCTGCACCCGGTCGCGCAGGTTCAGCTTGGTCAGGATGCGGCCCACGTGCGTCTTCACGGTCGCCTCCGACAGCACGAGCCGCGCCGCGATCTCCCCGTTGGACATGCCCTGCGCGACCAGCATCATGACCTCGCGCTCCCGGTCGGTGAGCCGCTGGAGCTCCTTGTGCCGGGGCTCCTGGCCGGTGGCCGGCAGCATCGGCGCGAAACGGTCCAGGAGCCGGCGGGTGGTGGAGGGGGCGACGACCGCGTCACCGCTGTGCACGGAGCGGATGGCGGCGAGCAGTTCGCCGGGCGGCACGTCCTTGAGCATGAAGCCGGAGGCGCCCGCCTTCAGCGCCGAGAAGGCGTACTCGTCGAGGTCGAAGGTGGTCAGTATCAGCACCTTCGGCGCGTCGGGGTCCACGCAGATCCGGGCGGTGGTCTCGACGCCGTCGAGCTTGGGCATCCGGACGTCCATGAGGACGACGTCCACGGCGGTCGAGCGCAGCACCTGGAGGGCCTCGACGCCGTCGCCCGCCTCCGCGACGACCTCCATGTCCGGCTGGGCCGCCAGCACCATCCGGAACCCGGTGCGCAGCAGCACCTGGTCGTCGACGAGCATTACGCGGATCGCCATCGGGGCCTCTTCCTTACAGGTGTCAACGCGGTACGTACGTGCGGGGGCGGTTGTCAGTGTGCGGGTTTCAGCGGCAGCAGCGCACTGACGCGGAATCCTCCGCCCGGGCGCGGTCCCGCGTCCAGGGTGCCGCCGACCATGCCGATCCGCTCACGCATGCCGATCAGACCGTGGCCCTGGCCGTCGAAGCCGCCCTCCTCGTACAGCTCGTGCGGGGCGCCCTTGCCGTCGTCCTCGATGAGCAGTCCGAGTCCGTCGTCGAAGTAGACCAGGCGCACGCTCGCGCCGGCGTTGGGCCCGCCGTGCTTGCGCGTGTTGGTCAGCGCCTCCTGCACGATGCGGTACGCGGTCAGCTCGACGCCGCTGGGCAGTTGCCGTGGGGTGCCCTCGACCTTGAAGTCGACGGGCAGCCCGGAGGTGCGGCAGTGCTCGACGAGGTCCTCGATCTGCTGGACGTCGGGCTGCGGGACGTACTCGCCGGCCTCCTGGTGCTCGCCGGTGCGCAGCACGCCGAGCAGGCGGCGCATCTCCGCGAGCGCCTGGCGGCCGGTGGAGGAGATGGTCTCCAGGGCCTTCTTCGCCTGGTCGGGGGCCGCGTCCAGGACGTAGGCGGCACCGTCGGCCTGGACCACCATGACGGACACGTTGTGCGCGACGACGTCGTGCAGCTCGCGTGCGATCCGGGCGCGTTCGGCGGCGACGGCGACCTTGGCCTGTGCCTCGCGCTCCTTTTCCAGCCGGGCGGCCCGCTCCTCCAGCTGCGCGAAGTAGGCGCGGCGGGTGCGGATGGAGTCGCCGAGCACCCAGGCGAGGGCGAAGGGCACCGCCTGGAAAACCGTTATGGCGATGTTGCTCCCTATCCCCAGCTCGCCGTCGGCCCAGCGCAGCTGGGCGAAGGGCGCCGCACACAGGCCCACGGCCAGCGCGGTGCGGGAGGCCCAGCGGGCGCCGGTCGCGGCGACCGTGTAGACGATCACCAGGAAGGCGAAGTCGGACGGCATCGTGGAGACGTCCAGCGCCAGCTGCCCCACGCCGAGGGCGACGGCGAGCAGCAGCATCTTCTCCGGCATCCGCTGGCGCAGCGCGATCACGACGCTCAGCAGGACGGCGAAGGGGACGATCAGCGCCAGGAGGTGTGTGCCCTCGTCCGACGTCCCCGGACCCGACACGGACACCAGGGAGATCCCGAGCACGACGAGGGCCCAGAAGGAGTCGACCCCGGTCGGGTGTCGGCGGAGGAAGTCGTAGAGGCGCTGCACGTAACCCAGCGTAGGGAAGCGGAATAGGTGCAGGGGTCAACCGGAGGGTCGATCCGCATCCGCCGCGCATACTCCGCAAGGTGGAGGCCCCGCTCTCCTGTGCCCCTAGCCTGGGCTTGTGACAGCAGGGACGACAGGGGCCGAAGAGGTTCCAGAGGCACAGGACGAGTGGCGGGGCTGGAGGGAGGCCACACAGGAGGCCCTGTACGGGCCCGCGGGGTTCTACCGGGCCGGTCCGGAGGGTCCGGCCGGGCACTTCCGAACGTCCGTCCACGCGTCGCCGCTCTTCGCCGGGGCGGTGGCCCGGCTGCTGTGCCGGGTCGACGCGGCCCTGGGCCGGCCCGCCTCACTGGCCTTCGTGGACATGGCGGCCGGACGGGGCGAACTGGTCTCCGGCGTGCTGGCCGCGCTGCCCGCCGCCGTGTCGGCCCGCACGCGCGCGTACGCCGTCGAGGTCGCGGGGCGTCCCGAGGGTCTTGACCACCGGATCGAGTGGCTCGCCGAGCCGCCGCGCGGCGTCACCGGGCTGCTGTTCGCCAACGAGTGGCTGGACAACGTGCCGGTGGAGGTGGCGGAGGTGGACGCCGCGGGCATGGCGCGGCGGGTGCTGGTCCGCGGCGACGGGACGGAGCGGCTCGGCGATCCGGTGGCCGGGGCGGAGGCCGCGTGGCTGGCGCGGTGGTGGCCGCTGCCCGGCGAGGAGGGGCTGCGGGCCGAGATCGGGCTGCCCCGGGACACCGCCTGGGCGTCGGCCGTCGCGTCGCTGGACGCGGGGCTCGCGGTGGCCGCCGACTACGCGCACACCGTGGACTCCCGGCCGCCGTTCGGGACGCTCACCGGCTTTCGGGCGGGGCGGGAGACGCGGCCGGTGCCGGACGGGTCGTGCGACATCACCGCGCATGTCGCGCTGGACGCGTGCGCGTCGGCCCACGCCGCGAGGTGCGCTCCGGGGCACACGCCCCCGGATGCCCTCACGCGCCCCCAGCGCGAGGCCCTGCGCGCCCTCGGCCTCACGGGCCTACGCCCCCCGCTCGCGCTGGCCTCCACCGACCCGGCGGCGTACGTGCGCGCCCTCGCCGGCGCCTCGCAGGCCGCCGAACTGCTCGCGCCGGGCGGTCTCGGTGACTTCGGGTGGCTGCTCCAGCCGGTGGGCGCCGTGGACGCCGCCGCGCTACTTGTCGATGTCGCCGACGACGAAGAACAGTGACCCGAGGATCGCCACCATGTCCGCGACCAGCGTGCCGGGCAGCAGCTCGGTCAGCGCCTGGATGTTGTTGAACGACGCCGAACGCAGCTTCAGCCGGTACGGCGTCTTCTCGCCCTTGCTGACGAGGTAGTAGCCGTTGATGCCGAGCGGGTTCTCGGTCCAGGCGTACGTGTGGCCCTCGGGCGCCTTCAGCACCTTGGGGAGCCGCTGGTTGACCGGCCCGGGCTCCAGCTGGGCCAGGCGGTCCAGGCAGGCGTCGGCGAGGTCGAGGGCGTTGTGCGTCTGCTCCAGGAGGACCTCGAAGCGGGCGAGGCAGTCCCCCTCGGTGCGGGTGACGACCTTGAGGGTGTCCTGGAGTTCGCCGTAGGCGAGGTACGGCTCGTCGCGGCGCAGGTCGAAGTCGACGCCGGAGGCGCGCGCGATCGGGCCGCTGACGCCGTAGCCGTGCACGGCCTCGGGCGTCAGCGCGCCCACCCCGCGCGTGCGCCCGCGGAAGATCTCGTTGCCGAGCACCAGGTCGTCGAAGACGTCCATGCGCGGGCGCACGGCGGCGACGGCGGCACGCGCGCGGCCGGTCCAGCCCGCCGGCAGGTCCTCCTTGAGGCCGCCGACGCGGTTGAACATGTAGTGCATGCGCCCGCCGGAGACCTCCTCCATGACGTTCTGGAGGACCTCCCGCTCCCGGAAGGCGTAGAAGACCGGGGTGATCCCGCCCAGCTCCAGCGGATACGACCCCAGGAACATCAGGTGGTTGAGCACCCGGTTCAGCTCCGCGAGCAGCGTCCGCGTCCACACCGCGCGCGTGGGGACCTCCATGCCGAGCATCCGCTCCACGGCGAGGACGACGCCCAGTTCGTTGGAGAACGCCGACAGCCAGTCGTGGCGGTTGGCGAGCACGATGATCTGCCGGTAGTCACGGGCCTCGAACAGCTTCTCCGCGCCGCGGTGCATGTAGCCGATCACGGGCTCGGCGCTGGTGATGCGCTCGCCGTCCAGGACGAGCCTGAGCCGCAGCACGCCGTGCGTGGAGGGATGCTGGGGCCCGATGTTGAGCACCATGTCGGTGCTCTCCGCGGCGCCGCCGATCCCGACCATGGTCTCCGTCGTAGGAGTCATGAACACAGTCTCCCCTACGTACGCTGGCCTCATGGAGACGGGGAGCCCTGACGACGCGGGCACGGCGGGGGCGACTGGCGCGGTGCGGGACGAGCCGGTGTGGACCGGCCTGCCGCCGGGACTGCTGCGTATGAGGCGGCTGTTGCTGGTGGTGTGGCTGGGGCTGCTGACGCTCGCCGCAGGGGTGCTGCCCGGCCTGTTCCTCGGTCCCCTGTGGGCGGCCCTGGCCCTGCCGCCGCTGGCTCTGCTGGCCTGGGGCTGGGTGATGCTGGAGCGCAACTGGCGCTCCTGGCGGTACGCCGAACGCGCCGACGACCTGCTGATCAGCCGGGGCGTGCTGTGGTGGGAGGAGACCGTGGTGCCGTACGGCCGGATGCAGCTGGTCGAGGTGACGTCCGGCCCCGTCGAGCGGCACTTCGGCCTGGCCAGCGTGCAACTGCACACGGCCGCCGCCGCGACCGACGCGACCATCCCCGGCCTCGACCCGGCCGAGGCGGAACGCCTGCGCGACCGGCTCACCGAGCTGGGCGAGGCCCGATCGGCGGGGCTGTGACCACGCCCGGGGCCGGCGGCGGCACCCAGGCCACCGAGCACGGCCCGCCCTCGCCGGCGGACGGCGTCACCGAGCGCCGCCTGCACCCCGTCACGCCGCTGCGCCGCGCGTGGGCGCCGGTCGCCGTGCTCGTCGGCTGGGCGGTGCACGACCCCGACCAGGCGCAGCGCCAGCTGACCCGGCTGACCACGACCCACCTGCTCATCGGCCTCGCCGTGCTGATCCCGGCCGCCGGCCTCTACGGCTTCCTGACCTGGTGGTTCACCCACTACGCGGTGACCGACACGGAGCTGCGCATCCGCACCGGGCTGCTGTTCCGCCGTACCGCGCACATCCGCCTCGAACGCATCCAGGCCATCGACGTCACCCAGCCGCTGCTGGCCCGGGTCGCGGGGGTCGCCAAGCTCAAACTCGACGTCATAGGCACCGGCAAGAAGGACGAACTGGCCTTCCTGGGCGCCGGCGACGCACGAGCGCTACGGGCCGAGCTGCTCGCACGCGCGGCGGGCTTCGCGCCCGAGACCGCGCGCGAGGTCGGCGAGGCCCCCGCCCGGCAGCTGCTGCGCGTGCCGCCCGGTGTGCTGGCCGTCTCGCTGCTGCTCACCGGCGCGACCTGGGGCACGCTGCTCGCCGCCGTGGTCGTACCGACGCTGCTGTGGCTGGCCACCCACAACCTGTGGACGGTACTGGCGACCGCCATCCCCCTCGTTGGCGCCGCGGGCGCGAGCAGCGCGGGCCGGTTCGTCGGGGAGTACGACTGGACCGTGGCCGAGTCCCCGGACGGGCTCCGCATCGACCACGGTCTGCTGGACCGCGCCCACGAGACGGTGCCGCCGGGCAGGGTGCAGACCGTGCGGATCGTGGAGCCGCTGCTGTGGCGGCGGCGCCGCTGGGTGCGGGTGGAGCTGGACGTGGCCGGCTCGTCGAACTCCGTCCTGCTGCCGGTCGCCCCGCGCGAGATCGCCGAGTCGGTCGTCGCGCGGGTGCTGCCCGGGGTGACCGTGCCGGCGGCGCGGGACCTGTCGCGTCCGCCGGGGCGCGCGGCGCGGTGCAGGCCGCTGTGGTGGCGCGGCTACGGCCTCGCCGTGACCGACGCGGTCTTCGCCGCCCGGTACGGACTGCTGCGTCGCAGCCTGGCGCTGGTGCCGCACGCCAAGGTGCAGAGCGTCCGCCTCACCCAGGGGCCCTGGCAGCGGGCGCTGCGGCTGGCGGACGTACGGGTGGACACGGGGGCGAACAAGACGGTGACCGCGCGGCTGTGGGACGCCGACGAGGCGGCGCGGCTGCTGGACAGCCAGGCGGAACGGTCCCGGACCGGGCGCCGGGACGCGCCACCGGACCGCTGGATGGCCTGAGAACCCCTGCCAGAGGCGGTCAGGACACCGCGCTGCGCAGCCCCTGGATGTCGATCTGCTCGGTCTCGTCGTGCGCCGTCAGGTCGATCACCTGACCGACCCCCCGGGACTCCTCGCCGGCCGGCTTGAAGGTGGCCTCCGCCTCGGCCTTGTGCAGGGCGAGGGCCTCCTGGCCGACCACGTCGGCGAGATCCTCGTTCTGGACGGTCTCCAGGGCGGCGTCGGAGGGCACCGCACCGTCCGCGCCGTCCGTGCCGCCCCCGGGCGCCTTGGTGCCGAAGAAGTCGAACCCGCCCTCGACCGACGGACGCCGCGCCGGAGCCGCCGGTACGACGGCCACCGCGGTCGGCACCGTGAAGTGCCCGTCGGCCCGCCGGGTGGACTGGGCGGGCGGCGCGGGCCGTTCGTCGGACTGCGTCGCCGGAGAGGCGGCGGCGGAGCTCTCGTGCCCGTCGGCCGCCTCGGGCTGCCCCTGCGCCTCGTCCTCCTGCGCCGCCTCGGGCGCCGTCGCGCTCTCGCCACCGCCGCTGCCGCCGCTGCCGCCGCCGTCACCGCCGTCACCGTCGTCGCCGCCGTCGTCGTCGTCGGACGAGTCGCCGCCGTCGTCCCGGTCGCCACCGTCCGGGCCGTTCGGCGCGTCCTCGTCGAAGCGCGCGAGGGCGTCGCTGGCGCGCAGGAACAGCCGCGAGCCCGCGGGCGAGAAGACGGCCGGCGCCTCGGCCATCTCCGCCTCGCCCGTGTCCGCCACGCCCGTGTCCGCGGCGGCCGGGGCACCGTCCTCGTCCGCCGCCTCCTCGGCCGGTGCCGGTCGTGCCGCCGGCAGGGCGGGCGCCGACGGCACGGCCTCTATCTCCAGCAGGCGGCGGCCCTCCAGCGCGGTGGCGCGCTCGGTCTCCGCCGTGGCGTAGCGCCGCAGCAGCGCGGCGTGCTCGTTGCGCAGCCCCGCCAGCTCGGTGCGCTTGGCCCGCAGCCGGTGCTCCAGCTTGACGCGCAGTTCGCGCGACTCCTCCAGGTCGGACTCCAGTTCGGCGACCCGTTCCTCGTACCGCCACTCGTCGCTCGCACGCGCGCGCGTGAGGTCGGCGACGCGCCTGCCCGCCTGTGCGTCCCAGTGCCGCATGACGACCGCGCCGACGACGGCCGTCACCGCGGCGGCCGCGGCCAGCACACGGAGGATCATGGTCTCGCTGAACACCCAGGGGCCGAGGGCGCAGACGACGGAGACGCCTGCGATCGCCGACGGAGGAAGCAGCCTGTGCAGAGGCGGGGAATGGCGGTGACGTCCACGTGGCATGGCCAGAAACTTACCGCGCGTAGGCGAATCTTGGCGCCCCGCCCCGTAAAAACACGGCCGTCTCCGGCGTGTTCACACGGCACCGGGATTCCACAAGCCCGTCGACGGGCGAATTACCTCAAGATCATTCACGCCCTGCGCCCGCCCAGCCGCTGACCGAGCCACTCCAGCGTCGCGGGAATCTCGCGCCGCCAGGTATTGAAGTTGTGCCCGCCGCTTTCCAGGATGATCGAAGAGATCCGGGTCGGCTTCCTGCTCTTGACCCGCTCGATGAACTTCAGCGTGTCCTTGTAGTTCGTCTCGCCCGACCTGCTGCTGGTCACGAGCAGGGAAGTGTCCGGCGCGGGCTTGTTCTTGAGATACCACCACAGATTGGCATGGTTCTTCAGTTCCTTGTCCCCCTGGAAGAGATCACCAGTCGTGGGATCGTTCGGCGCGTCGTAGTACGCGGAGAGCCCGGCCCCGGCGCCGAACACCTCGGGATGGTGCACGGCGAGTTTCAGCGCGCAGTAACCACCCGTCGAGTTGCCGACGACACCCCAGCTCCCCGGCCCCTCGGTCACGCGGTAGTGGCCGCCCACCGCCTCGGGGAGATCCTTCGCGAAGAACGTCTCCGTCCGCGGGCCGCCCGGCACGTCCACGCATTCCGTGTCGCGGGGCGGCGCGACCGTCGGCCGCAGCATCACCAGGATCATCGGCCGCATCCGACCGGCCCGGGCCGACTCCAGTGCCGTGCGCGGATAGCGGAGCTTGTCCACCAGCGCCCCGGCGGTCCCCGGGTACCCGGTCAGGACGACGGCCGCGGGAAACGTACGGCCGCGGTGCCGAGCCTGGAAGTACTCCGGCGGCAGATACACGTACGCCGGTGTCGCGATCCGCGTCGTACGGCCGACGACCTCGATCTCCTCGATCCGCCCGCCCGCCTCGGGCCGCCCCCCGCCCACCTGCGTCACTTTCCTGTCGCCGACCACCCGCAGCGGCCCGCCGGAACCGCCGGCCGCGTGGTCCACGACCACGCCCCGGCCGTTCTCCCGGCCGAACAGGTCGGCCCAGCTGCCGTAGAACCCGAACGACTGGTTGGCCACCAGACCGACCGCCGCGAAGACGGCCAACTGGGTCGCGAACAGCAGGCCCACGCGCCCCAGGACGGCGCGTATGCCACCGCGGGCCAGCCGCGGCCACAGCCACACCGTGCCGGCGAACAGCAGCACGCCGGCCAGCACCGCCAACGCCAGCACCTTGTCGCTCGTGAGACCCATGCCTTGGTACCTGCCCGCGCTTTCCGTGTGCCCGTTCGGGCATTCCGATCGAGGGGAGTGAACCTCTCCCGCCAAGACACCGTCCTAGAGGGCGCAATGTCGCCGGATGCCCGAAACGGGCCCGGATCCACGGTTACTCGCAGAACTACAGGTGCGATGTCTGTCAGGACAGATGAGGAAATGTCGGGTGGGGTTCCGGCAGGACCCACCCGCGTACGTCGACTGCCGCGCGGCCCTCGTCCGGAGAACGTGCCGCTCCTCGTCGGACGCGCCTGCGCGCTCGTCGGCCTGCTGGACATCGCCGCCGGTGTCTTCCCGCGCTTCCGGCACAGCCGGATGCACGCCCTCGCCGAGGTACTGCCGGGCGCGTTCGGCCCGTTCGCCGCGGCCCTCTCCCTCAGCGCCGGCGTGCTGCTCCTGCTGCTCGCCCACGGCCTCAAACGCCGCAAGCGCCGGGCGTGGCGGGCCGCGGTGGCCCTCCTCCCGCTCGGCGCCATCGCCCAGTTCGGCTACCGGCACTCACTCCTCGGCGTCCTGATCTCCCTCGCCCTGCTCGCGCCCCTGCTGCGCCACCGGGACCAGTTCGCGGCCCTGCCCGACCCGCGCAGCCGCTGGCGGGCACTGGCCAACTTCGTCCTCATGGGGGCCGGTTCGCTCGCCCTCGGCCTCCTGGTCGTCAACGCCCACCCGCACCGCATGGTCGGCGCGCCAAGCCTGGCCGACCGCCTCACCCACGCCCTCTACGGCCTGTTCGGCGTGGAAGGGCCGGTCGACTACCGGGGCAACACGTCCTGGACGGTCGCCTTCTCCCTGGGCGCGCTCGGCCTGCTGACCGCAGTGACCACCATCTACCTGGCCTTCCGCCCGGAACACCCGGCCGCGCGCCTCACCGAGGAGGACGAGACGCGCCTGCGCGCCCTCCTCGCCCGGCACGGCGGCCGCGACTCCCTCGGCCACTTCGCGCTGCGCCGTGACAAGGCGGTGGTCTTCTCCCCCAGCGGCAAGGCGGCCGTCACCTACCGCGTCGTCTCGGGCGTGATGCTGGCCAGTGGCGACCCGATCGGCGACGTCGAGGCGTGGCCGGGCGCGATCGAACGCTTCATGGACGAGGCCCGCGCCCACTCCTGGACGCCGGCCGTGATGGGCTGCTCCGAGACCGGCGGTGAGGTGTGGACCCGCGAGACCGGGCTCGACGCGCTCGAACTGGGGGACGAGGCGGTGGTGGACGTCCCGGATTTCTCCCTCGCCGGCCGCCCGATGCGCAACGTACGCCAGATGGTCAAGCGCATCGAGCGGGCCGGTTACGAGACCCGGGTACGGCGCGTGGCTGACCTCCCCGACGCCGAACTGGACCGCGTGCGCCGCGCCGCCGACGCGTGGCGGGGCACCGACACCGAGCGCGGCTTCTCGATGGCCCTGGGCCGCGTCGGCGACCCGGCCGACGGCGACTGCCTGATCGCGACCGCGCACAAGCAGGACGCCGAGCCGGGCGAGTACGGCGACCTGAAGGCGGTCCTGCACTTCGTGCCGTGGGGCGCCGACGGGGTGTCCCTGGACCTCATGCGCCGCGACCGCGCGGCCGACCCCGGCATGAACGAGCTGCTGATCGTGGCCGCGCTCGAGGCGGCGCCGAAGCTGGGCATCGCGCGGGTGTCGCTGAACTTCGCGATGTTCCGCGCGGCGCTCGCGCGCGGCGAGAAGATCGGCGCGGGCCCGGTCCTGCGGGCCTGGCGCGGCCTGCTGGTCTTCCTCTCCCGCTGGTTCCAGATCGAGTCCCTGTACAAGTTCAACGCGAAGTTCCGCCCCCGCTGGGAGCCGCGCTTCGTCGTCTACCGCACCTCGGCCGACCTCCCCCGCATCGGCTTCGCCGCGATGCAGGCCGAGGGCTTCGTCACCCTCACCCCACCCCTCCCCCAAGCCCTACGCCGCCGCACGAGGCCCCGCCGCCCATGCGCCCATGCGCCCATGGGGACCCGCACGTGGCCTGAGCGGGGTGGGCGCAGCTGGGCGGATAGCCGCGTACGGCGACCCACAACCGAACCCAACGCGCTACGCGCACCCCCACCGAAGCAGCCACAGGCCGCCGCAGGCACCCCGCCCACTGGGCCTACGCTGAACACATGAGCAAGCAGACCGGCCGCCGCCACCACCTGGCGGGACTCACCGCATGGGACCGCTGCGCGGTGATGGGGGTCGTCAACGTGACCCCCGACTCCTTCTCCGACGGCGGTCGCTTCTTCGACACCACGGCCGCCATCAAGCGCGGCCTCGACCTGGTGGCCCAGGGCGCCGACCTCGTGGACGTCGGCGGCGAGTCCACCCGCCCCGGCGCCACTCGCGTCGACGAGGACGAGGAACTGCGCCGCGTGGTCCCCGTCGTGCGCGGCCTCGCCTCCGAGGGCGTCACGGTCTCCGTCGACACCATGCGCGCCTCGGTCGCAGCCCAGGCCCTCGCCTCCGGCGCCGCCCTCGTCAACGACGTCAGCGGCGGCCTGGCCGACCCCCGGATGATCCCGGTCGTCGCCGACGCCGGCGCCCCGTTCGTCGTCATGCACTGGCGCGGTCTCCTGGAGGCCGGCAACGTCAAGGGCGTCTACGCCGACGTCGTCACCGAGGTCGTCTACGAGCTGCGCGCACGCGTGGAGGCCGTCCTGGAGGGCGGCATCACCCCCGACCGCGTCATCGTCGACCCCGGCCTCGGCTTCTCCAAGAACGCCGAGCACGACCTCGTCCTCCTCGCCCACCTCGACCGCCTCCTCGGCCTCGGCCACCCCCTCCTCGTCGCCGCCTCCCGCAAACGCTTCCTCGGCCGCGTCCTCGCCGCCGGCCCCCAGGCCACCCCACCCCCCGCGCGGGAGCGCGACGCGGCCACCGCCGCAGTCTCCGCACTCGCCGCGCACGCCGGCGCATGGGCCGTCCGCGTGCACGAGGTCCGCGCCACGGCCGACGCCGTACGGGTCGCCCGCGCCGTCGAAGGAGCCCGGTGAACGCCCCGCACCTCGACGTCGAACAGGTCGAGTCCACCAACACCGCCTTCTACGAGGCGGTGGAACAGGGCGATTTCGAGAAGGTCTCCGCGTTCTGGCTCACCCCGTCCGACCTGGGCGTCGACGAGACGTACCACGACCCGGCCGACGCCGGCGTGGTCTCCTGCGTGCACCCCGGCTGGCCGGTGCTCACCGGCCGCGGCGAGGTCCTCCGCTCCTACGCCCTGATCATGGCGAACACCGACTACATCCAGTTCTTCCTCACCGACGTCCACGTCTCCGTCACCGGCGACACCGCCCTGGTCACCTGCACCGAGAACATCCTCAGCGGCGGCCCCGCCCCCGACGGCGACGAGGAGCTGGGCCCGCTCGTCGGCCAGCTCGTGGTCGCCACGAACACGTTCCGGCGTACGCCCGCCGGCTGGAAACTCTGGTCGCACCATGCCTCCCCCGTACTCGCGGAGACCGACGACGAGGAGAGCGAGGACACACCTTCCTGACCGGAAGGACCAAGAAGCGCAAGAAGTGGTTGGAATCACGGACCGCCGGGTATGGGCGGCTACCAACCCGTGATCCACCGGGGCCGCCAGGGAAAACGCCGGGTGAAACCTCCCGGCCCCCGCCCGGTCCCACACCCCCCGTGGCCCGGCACTGTCGGTGCTCGCGGGTAGATTCGACTGTGGCCGCCGTACCGCCCGCACGTGGTACGACCGGTCTTGACCGACGACTGCAGGAGTGATTCGCGTGGATCGTGTCGCGCTGCGCGGCCTCAAGGCCCGCGGGCACCACGGTGTGTTCCCCAAGGAACGCGAGGACGGCCAGACCTTCCTCGTGGACATCGTCCTGGGCCTGGACACCCGGCCGGCCGCGGCCGACGACGACCTGGCGAAGACCGTGCACTACGGCATCGTGGCCGAGGAGGTCGTGGCCGTCGTGGAGGGCGAGCCCGTCAACCTCGTCGAGACGCTCGCCGAGCGCATCGCCCAGGTCTGTCTGAAGCACGACGGGGTGCGGGAGGTCGAGGTCTGCGTCCACAAGCCGGACGCGCCGATCACCGTCCCCTTCGACGACGTGACCGTCACCATCATCCGGAGCCGTGTATGAGCGCCCCCTTCGCCAAGGGTTCCAGCGACCCGACCGTTCAGCCGGTGCCCGCCTCCGTCATCGAGCAGGTCGACGCCGCGGACACGACGCTGTCCAACCCCAAGCGCGCCGTGATCGCCCTCGGCGCCAACCTGGGCAACCGGCTGGAGACCCTCCAGGGCGCCATCGACGCCCTGGAGGACACCCCCGGCGTGCGCGTCAAAGGGGTGTCGCAGGTGTACGAGACGGAGCCGTGGGGCGTCGCGCCCGACAGCCAGCCGTCGTACTTCAACGCGGTCGTGGTCGTGAAGACCACCCTGCCCCCGTCCTCCCTGCTGGAGCGCGCGCACGCGGTCGAGGAGGCCTTCCACCGGGTCCGCGACGAGCACTGGGGCCCGCGCACCCTGGACGTCGACATCGTCGCCTACGCCGAGGTCGTCTCCGACGACCCGCAGCTCACCCTCCCCCACCCGCGCGCCCACGAGCGTGCCTTCGTGCTCGCCCCCTGGCTCGACGTGGACCCCGAGGCCCGGCTGCCCGGACGGGGCACGGTCGCCGACCTCCTGGACTCCGTCACCCGAGACGGTGTCGCGCCCCGCGCGGACCTGGAACTCCGGCTGCCCGAGTAGTCGTTAAGGTCGACGAGGTCACGACGACCGCTCAGGGGAACCGAAGGGACACCGGAACACCGTGAAAGAGCTGCGCATCAGGGTGCTGGCCGGCGTGTTCGTCGTCGCCGGTGTCCTGTCCTGGGCGGGCGCCCGCCTGTGGAACTCGGTGGGGACCCTGCCGAGCGTCCCCCTGGCCGCCCCGGTCGTCCTCGCCCTGATCGCGGTGATCCTGCTGGCCACGGCGCTGTCGATCCGCGCCCGGCTGAAGGCCCAGCGGGACCGCGTCCCCGACGCCAAGGGGGTCGACCCGATGATGGCGGCGCGCGCGGTCGTCTTCGCCCAGGCCAGCGCCCTGGTGGCCGCCCTCGTCGCCGGTATGTACGGCGGCACGGGCGTCTTCCTGCTGGAGTACCTGGACATCCCGGCCCGCCGCGACCAGTCCATCTACGCCGGACTCTCGGTGGTGGCGGGCGTCGGCGTCATAGCGGCCGCGGTCTTCATGGAGCGGGTCTGCAAGCTCCCGGAGGATGACGAAGACAACGGCACGGGGGCCACGCCGACGGTGTGACGTGTATGGCTTACCAGGGCTGACGGACCAGGTGTCCGTTGACCAGGAATCCGGGGTGTGGGTCGAGGCGGTAGCTGTAGAGGGTGAACGGCTTGTTCACGGTGGTCCGCAGCCGCACCTCGTGGACCTGGGTCCAGCAGGACTCTCGGAGTTGCAGGGGATGCCGCTCGGCTTTGAACGTGCCTGTTGGCCCCGATCAGGTAGCCCAGCTCATAACCCGGCTTGACGATCAACCTTGCGCGACACAACTTCCGCGCCTGTGCCCAGGCGAGCACGGTCCCTGTGGCATCCCTTGCGTGAACCCACCCATCGGGCGTACCCAGCATCTGGTCAGGTGCCACGGTGAACCTCACGTGATCGGTTACGACGTCCACTACTTCGCGAGCCCGGGCCGTGGTGACCGCCGCGACGGTGGTCTGGACTGTGCGCTCCCCATCCAACATCCACAGACGGCAACCCACTCGTACATTCCGCGCCTGTAAGCGCCCCTCGACAGCGTTCACCGTCTGCTTGCTGGGCAGCCCGTACCCCACCGCGATCCCCCCTTGATCAGCGATCAACTCACTGATCAAGGACGGTACCGGGCACCACTGACAATCGGGTCAGCGTGCCAATATCAGGCTCATTGCCTCGGCGCGGGTCGAAGCATCCCGAAGCTGACCGCGCACCGCCGACGTCGTGGTCTTGGCACCCGGCTTACGAACCCCACGCACTGACATGCACATGTGCTCGGCCTCGATGACGACGATCACGCCCCGGGCCTCGAGAATCCGCATGAGGGAGTCGGCGACCTGCGTGGTAAGTCTTTCCTGCACCTGCAGACGACGGGCGAAAACCTCGACCAGCCGCGCAAGCTTCGACAATCCTGTGATCTTGCCGCTCTCTGCTGGGATGTACCCAATGTGGGCTACACCATGAAACGGCAGCATGTGATGCTCGCACAAACTGACGATTTCAATGTCTTTCACCAGGACCATCTCGTCATGCCCGATGTCGAACGACGTCGTCAGTACGTCCTCGGGCTCCAGCTCATGTCCCGCCAGGAGTTCCCGATACGCCCGCGCCACCCGCGCCGGGGTCTCCCGCAGGCCCTCGCGGTCCGGGTCCTCACCGACCGCGATGAGCAGCTCGCGTACGGCGTTCTCGGCCCGCTTCTCGTCGAACTCGCCGATCTCGCCCTCGCCGTCCAACGTCACGGGGTCGGTCATCTGGTGCCTCGTTCCTGTGCTGTCCTGCGGTCGGCATAAGGATCGGCATAAGGAAATGCCGCACCCCCCAAGGCTAGAACCTGGGGGGCGCGGCATACATTCCGGGCCTGGTGGGGCCCACCGGGAGTGACCGGGTCAGCTCTCCGGGCGGTCCTCCGGGGCTCGTTCCGGTACCGGGTCGGGCTCCACCGTGGCGCTCTTGGTGGTGGAGATCGCCGCCGGCGCGCCGTTCGCTCCGTTCGTCAGGGCCAGCTCCTTGGGGGAGAGCACCGGCGGACGGGTCGAGGGCGTACGGCGTGAGGAACCGGTCCAGGCGGGCCGGGCCGGGCGCCTGACGATCTGCGAGAAGACCTCGGCGATCTCCTCCTTGCCCAGCGTCTCCTTCTCCAGCAGGGCGAGAACGAGGTTGTCGAGGACGTCTCGGTTCTCGACCAGGATCTCCCAGGCCTCGTTGTGCGCCGTCTCGATGAGCTTCTTGACCTCCTCGTCGACCAGCGCGGCGACCTCTTCCGAGTAGTCGCGCTGGTGACCCATCTCACGCCCGAGGAACGGCTCGCTGTTGTCACCGCCGAACTTGATGGCACCGAGGCGCTCGGTCATGCCGTACTGCGTGACCATGGCACGGGCCACACTGGTGGCCTTCTCGATGTCGTTGGCGGCGCCCGTCGTCGGGTCGTGGAAGACCAGTTCCTCGGCCGCGCGGCCGCCCAGCATGTAGGCGAGCTGGTCCAGCATCTCGTTGCGCGTGGTCGAGTACTTGTCCTCGTCCGGGAGCACCATCGTGTAACCGAGGGCCCGGCCTCTCGACAGGATCGTGATCTTGTGGACCGGGTCGGAGTTCGGCGAGGCCGCCGCGACCAGGGCGTGTCCGCCCTCGTGGTACGCGGTGATCTTCTTCTCCTTGTCCGACATGATCCGGGTCCGCTTCTGCGGGCCCGCGACCACACGGTCGATCGCCTCGTCCAGCATCTGGTTGTCGACCAGCTTCTTGTCGCTGCGGGCCGTCAGCAGGGCGGCCTCGTTCAGCACGTTGGCCAGGTCGGCGCCGGTCATGCCGGGCGTACGGCGGGCGACGGCCGACAGGTCGACGTCCGGCGCGACCGGCTTGCCCTTCTGGTGGACCTTGAGGATCTCCAGCCGGCCCTGCATGTCCGGGCGGTCGACGGCGATCTGCCGGTCGAAGCGGCCGGGGCGCAGCAGCGCCGGGTCGAGGATGTCGGGCCGGTTGGTGGCGGCGATGAGGATCACGCCGCCCTTCACGTCGAAGCCGTCCATCTCGACGAGCAGCTGGTTCAGGGTCTGCTCGCGCTCGTCGTGACCACCGCCGAGGCCGGCGCCGCGATGGCGGCCGACCGCGTCGATCTCGTCGACGAAGACGATCGCGGGAGCGTTCGCCTTGGCCTGCTCGAACAGGTCACGGACCCGGGAGGCGCCGACACCGACGAACATCTCGACGAAGTCGGAACCGGAGATCGAGTAGAACGGCACGCCCGCCTCGCCCGCGACGGCACGCGCGAGCAGCGTCTTGCCGGTGCCGGGCGGGCCGTACAGCAGCACGCCCTTCGGGATCTTGGCGCCGACGGCCTGGAACTTGGCCGGCTCCTGGAGGAACTCCTTGATCTCGTGGAGCTCCTCGACGGCCTCGTCCGAACCGGCGACGTCCGAGAACGTCGTCTTGGGGGTGTCCTTGGTGATGAGCTTGGCCTTGGACTTGCCGAAGTTCATCACGCGGCTGCCGCCGCCCTGCATCTGATTCATCAGGAACAGGAAGACGACCACGATCAGGACGAACGGGAGCAGGGAGAGCAGAATGCCGACGAACGGGTTCTGCTTCGACGGCGACACCGTGTAGCCGTCGGAGATCTGCTTGTCCTGGTACTTGTTCTGCAAGGAATTGGCGATGTCGACGCCCTGGTCGCCGATGTAGCTCGCCTGGATCTTGGAGCTGCCCTCGATCTTTTCGCCGTCCTTGAGCTGGACCTTGATGGTCTGCTCGTCGCCGGTGGTCAGCTTGGCCGACTCGACCCTGTTGTCGTTGATCGCCTGGACGACCTGGCCCGTGTCCACCGTCTTGTAGCCGCCGGACGAGCCTACGACCTGCATCAACACGACCACGGCAAGGACGGCCAGCACGATCCACATGATTGGCCCACGGAAGTATCGCTTCACGTCCATCCACACGGAGCGGTGTCGCCCCGTCCCTCCTGCCATAGTGAGTTTGATAAGACAGTTCTTCTGACGGTACCCCAGCGCGACGGCCCTCAGCCGCACGGGACCGCTGGCGTCCCGTCTGCATCCTCCAACGGCGCGGAGGCCTCCGGGGTTCCCGGTAGCCCCCCAATCGCCGTGCGGCCCGCCACAGGGGCGGGTCAGCCGCCGTAGACGTGCGGCGCGAGCGTACCGACGAACGGGAGGTTGCGGTACTTCTCGGCGTAATCGAGGCCATAGCCCACGACGAACTCGTTGGGGATGTCGAAGCCGACCCATTCCACGTCGATGGCGACCTTCGCCGCGTCCGGCTTGCGCAGCAGCGTGCACACCTTGAGGGAGGCGGGCTCGCGCGAGCCGAGGTTGGAGATCAGCCAGGACAGGGTCAGGCCGGAGTCGATGATGTCCTCGACGATCAGGACGTGCCTGCCCTTGATGTCGGTGTCGAGGTCCTTGAGGATCCGCACCACGCCGGAGGACTGGGTGCCCGCGCCGTACGAGGACACCGCCATCCAGTCCATGGTGACGGGGGTGGACAGCGACCGGGCGAGGTCGGCCATGACCATCACGGCGCCCTTGAGTACGCCGACGATGAGCAGGTCCTTGCCCGCGTACTCCGCGTCGATCTTCGCGGCCAGCTCGGCCAGCTTCGCGTCGATCTCTTCCTTGGTGATGAGTACCTTCTCGAGGTCGGCACCCATGTCGTTCGCGTCCACCCGCATCACTTTCGGTCGTCCCACCGGCCGGATTCAGCCTTGCCGAATCACCAGTCTGCCACCCTGCCGCTGGGCGACGACTTTGCCGGGGAGGTTGATGGCCCCCTGACCGCGCCAGCCGGTGATCAGCCGGTCGACTTCCTCGATGTGGCGGGCGAACAGCGCACCGGCGGGGGCACCGGCCGCGATGGCGGCGCGGCGCAGGATCCGGCGGCGTACGGCGGGCGGCAGGGCGTAGAGCTTGGCGCACTCCAGCACGCCCGTGGCGTCGCGGACGCCCTCCTCGGCCTGGCGGGCCCAGGTGTCGAGGGCGTCGGCGTCGTCCCGGGAGAGCTGGGCGGTGCGGGCGAGGGCCTCGACGACGCCCTTGCCGAGGGCCTTCTCCAGGGCGGGCAGGCCCTCGTGGCGCAGCCGGGAGCGGGTGTACGCCGGGTCGGCGTTGTGCGGGTCGTCCCAGACCGGCAGGGACTGGACCATGCAGGCCTTGCGGGCGGTCTGCCGGTCGACCTGGAGGAAGGGGCGCCGGTAACGGCCGTCGGCCCCCGAGACCGCGGCCATGCCCGACAGGGAGCGGATGCCGGAGCCGCGGGCGAGGCCCAGCAGGACGGTCTCGGCCTGGTCGTCGCGGGTGTGGCCGAGCAGGACGGCGGCGGCGCCGTGGCGGGCCGCGGCGGCGTCCAGGGCGGCGTAGCGGGCGTGGCGGGCGGCGGCTTCGGGGCCGCCCGCGCGGCCGACGCTGACGGCGGTGGCCTCGACGGGGTCCAGGCCCAGTTCGCGCAGGCGCAGGACGACCTCTTCGGCGCGCAGGTCGGAGCCGTTCTGCAGGCCGTGGTCGACGGTGACGCCGCCGGCCCGGATGCCGAGCCGGGGGGCTTCGAAGGCGAGGGCGGAGGCGAGCGCCATGGAGTCGGCGCCGCCGGAGCAGGCCACGAGCACGAGCGGTGACGGCGGCCGCTCGGGCGTCGGTCCGGCGGCCGTCGCGGCGGGGACGCCGGCCGTGGTCTTCAGTTCGGTGAGGATGTCGTGCAGGACGCGGCGGACCGCCAGGCGTATCGCCGCGACCGCAGGATGGGGACCCATGTCCGGTGCCCTTCATGAAGTTTTCGGGGGTGAGCCCGGAGTTCTGTCACGCAGAGTGTGTAGATGGTGACAGAAACGGGCCGTTCCCCGAGCATCGCACGCCTGTCGAGGGCCCACGGTCCCTCGGACGGGTGATTGGAGGGTCGTTCGCCTGCCGTCGGCCGGAATCGTTCACGCCGCGTCCGGGGGGCTCACGACTCCGGCTTGCGGTGCACCCGCGCGATCCAGTCCGCCGGTTTGGCGATCTCCGACTTGGTGGGGAGGGTGTTGGGCGAGGTCCAGACGCGGTTGAAGCCGTCCATTCCGCACTCGTCGACGACGGCCCGTACGAAGCGTTCGCCGTCCCGGTACTGGCGGAGTTTGGCGTCCAGGCCGAGCAGCTTGCGCAGCGCCAGGTCGAGGCGGGAGGCGCCCTTGGCGCGGCGCTGCTGGAACTTCTCGCGGATCTCCCCGACGCTCGGCACGACCGCCGGGCCGACCCCGTCCATCACGAAGTCGGCGTGGCCCTCCAGCAGGGACATCACGGCGGTGAGGCGGCCGAGGACCTCCCGCTGGGCCGGGGTCTGCACCAGCTCCACCAGCGAGCGGCCGCTGTCGTCCTCCTCCCCCTCGGGGCGGCCCCCGGCGAGGGTCTGGGCGGCCTCGCGGACCCGCTCCAGGACGGTCATGGGATCGACGTCGGTCTCCGCGAGGAACGACTGGATTTCGCCCTCCAGGTGGTCGCGCAGCCAGGGCACGGCCGTGAACTGGGTGCGGTGCGTCTCCTCGTGCAGGCACACCCACAGGCGGAAGTCGTGCGGGTGGACGTCGAGTTCGCGTTCGACGTGCACGATGTTCGGCGCGACAAGGAGCAGCCGGCCGCCGCCGTCGGCACCGGCGGGGAGTTCCCGGGTGGCCGGGGCGAAGGTCTCGTACTGGCCGAGGACGCGGGAGGACAGGAACGACAGCAGCATGCCCAGTTCCACACCGGTGACCTTGCCGCCGACGGCGCCGAGGACCGCGTTGCCGGCGCCGTCGCCGCGCCGCTCCTGCAGCTTCTCCAGGAGGGGTTTGAGGATCTCCCGGAACCCGGCGACGTTCGCCCGGACCCAGCCGGGGCGGTCGACGACCAGGACGGGGGTGTCGTGGATCTCCTCGGTGGCCATCCGGGTGTAGCCCCGGACGTGTTCCTCGGAGACCTTGGCATGGCGGCGGAGTTCCGCGACGACCGCCCTGGCCTCGTCGCGGCTCACCTCGGGGCCCGGCCGTACGAGCCGGGTCGCGGTCGCCACCGCGAGGTTCCAGTCGACCATGCCGGAATTTGCGCCGATGCTCGTCATGCGTCAACGGTACGGGAGCGCCGCCGCTGGGGGCAGGCTGTGCGAGGCGCAGGGGTGGGAGCCGGGTGTGGGAGCCCGGGTTACGCGCAGCCGCAGGACGCCAGGCTCGTCGCCGCCCGGTCCAGGGTCGACTGGGCCGCCGCGGGGTCGGACGTCCCGTGGGCCATGAAGGCGAAGCCCAGGAGGCGGCCGTCGGCGGTGACGACCGTGCCGGCGAGGGTGTTCACGCCCGTCAGCGTGCCCGTCTTGGCGCGGACGACCCCCGCTGCGCCGTCCGTGTAGCGACTGCTCAGGGTGCCGGTGAATCCGGCCACGGGGAGGCCGGTGAGGACCGGGCGGAGCTGGGGGCGGGCCGGGTCGGCCGCCTTGGCCAGCAGGGCGGTGAGCAGGTCCGCGCTGACCACGTCGGTGCGGTCCAGACCGCTGCCGTCGCGGAGCGCGGCGCCGCCCACCGGCAGCCCGAGCCGCTTCAGCCGGTCCTTCATGGCGGCGGACGCCCCGTCGAAGTCGGCGGGCCTGCCGCTCGCCACGGCGGTGTGGCGGGCCAGGGCCTCGGCGAGGTCGTTGTCGCTGTTCGTCAGCATCCGCTCGACCAGGGCGGACAGCGGCGGCGAGGACACCGTGGCGAGGGTGTCGGCGCGGTCGGTGGCCTTGGAGGGGCCGGGGGCCGACGCGGTGATGCCGTGCTGCTTCAGGAAACCGGCGAAGGCGCGGGCGGCGTGCGCGGCCGGGTCGGGCTCGCGCGGGGCGGGGCCGCTGGTGGAGTCGTCCGTCCGGGCCTCGTCGGCCATCAGGGCGGTGACGCGGGCGAGGTTCTCGTTGACCCCGATCGGGTGCACTTCCCGGCCGGCGTAGAGCGTCGTGTCGTACGACAGCGTCACCTTGCGCAGGTCCCGCTTCTTCAGGGCGGCGGCGGTCTTCTCGGCCAGGGTGCGCAGGCTCGCGAGGCCCTTGGCGTCCGCACGCGCGGTGAGCGTCGGGTCGCCGCCGCCGACCAGGACGAGTTCGCCGGTGTCGGTCTCCAGGGCGGTGCGGGTGGTGAGGCGGTGGTCGGGGCCGAGGGCGGTGAGCGCGGCCACCGCGGTGGCGATCTTGGTGGTGGAGGCGGGCGTGAGGGGCGCGTCGCCGCCGAGGCCGTACAGGCGCTTGCCCGTGGTGAGGTCGACGACCGACGCGGCGCGGTCGGTGCCGAGCGCCGGGTCGTCGAGGAGCGGCCCGAGCAGGTCCGCGAGGGCCTCGCCGCGCGGGGCCGCCTTGACGCCGCCCGGGGTGGTGGCGCCGCCGAGGCCGGCCAGCACGGACCCGGCGCTGGGCGCGGGACGGGGTGTCCCGGCCGCGGTGCCGGAGCTGCCGGACCCGCCATCGTGATCTGCGCCACCCGTGCGCTCCAGTGCGACGGCCCGGTCCCGCTCGGCCGTACGCTGACCCGTGGAGTCCCAGGGGCCGGCGGCGGTCACCACACCGGCGGCGAGAGCCAGTCCGGCGGTGGCGGCACCGGCGGTGTACTGCCAGGTCTTCGGCCTCGTGATCTTGGCGAGCCGCGGTCCCGTGGCCCGCGTGAACCGCGCGATCCGCGGTCCGGCGGCCCGGACGAGGCGCGCCAGACGGGGTCGTACGGCGCCCGCGGCCCGCACCAGGTGCGGCCTCGCGGACCGCCAAGGCCTCAGCTCTGGCACCATCACCAGCCCCTTTCGCGATCACACACCGGCGTGAGGGACACTTAACCACCAGAACTATGTACTGATCATGGAGGAGCGTCCGGTGGAGTTCGACGTCACGATCGAGATCCCGAAGGGTTCGCGGAACAAGTACGAGGTGGACCACGAGACCGGTCGTATCCGCCTGGACCGCCGCCTCTTCACCTCGACCGCCTACCCGACCGACTACGGCTTCGTCGAGAACACCCTCGGCGAGGACGGCGACCCGCTGGACGCGCTGGTCATCCTGGACGAGCCGACCTTCCCGGGCTGCCTCATCCGGTGCCGCGCGATCGGCATGTTCCGGATGACGGACGAGGCCGGCGGCGACGACAAGCTGCTGTGCGTGCCGTCGACGGACCCGCGCGTGGAGCACCTGCGGGACATCCACCACGTGTCGGAGTTCGACCGCCTGGAGATCCAGCACTTCTTCGAGGTCTACAAGGACCTGGAGCCCGGCAAGTCCGTCGAGGGCGCCGACTGGGTGGGCCGGACCGACGCCGAGATCGAGATCGAGCGGTCCTACAAGCGCTTCAAGGAGCAGGGCGGCCACTGAGCAGCCCCCCTCCCGTAACGGGCCGCACGCCACCCGCGTGCGGCCCGTTCGCGTGCGAGTGCGCATACTGAGATCAACAGGAGGGTGAGTTCGTACCAGGGAGCGTTGCGCAGGTGACCGAGGCGGAGGACCGCAAGCCGCAGTCGGACGAGGCACACAGTGCCTTCCGGCAGCCGGGCGGGATCGCTGCGTCGATCGACGGCGAGTCGTCGACGACGTCCGAGTTCGAGATCCCGCGGGGACTGGCCGTCCCGCGGCACACCGGAACGGAGTCCGAGACGACCTCGGAGTTCTCGCTGCCGGACGGCATGGAGGCGCCCCCGGCCACGCCCGCGGACGCCGAGGGGTCGGCGTTCACGACGCCGAGCACGTACCACGCGTGGACCGCGCCGACCGCGTTCACCCCGGCGAGCGGCTTCCCGGCGGTGAGCCTGACGGACGTGCCCTGGCAGGACCGGATGCGGGCCATGCTGCGCATGCCGGTGGCCGAGCGGCCCGCGCCCGAGCCGTCGCAGAAGCACGACGACGAGACCGGCCCCGCCGTGCCGCGCGTGCTCGACCTGACGCTGCGTATCGGGGAGCTGCTGCTGGCGGGCGGTGAGGGCGCCGAGGACGTGGAGGCGGCGATGTTCGCCGTCTGCCGGTCCTACGGCCTGGACCGCTGCGAGCCGAACGTCACCTTCACCCTGCTATCGATCTCCCACCAGCCGTCCCTGGTCGAGGACCCGGTGACGGCGTCGCGGACGGTACGCCGCCGCGGCACCGACTACACCCGGCTCGCGGCCGTGTTCCAGCTGGTGGACGACCTCAGCGACCCCGACACGCACATCTCGCTGGAGGAGGCCTACCGGCGCCTCGCGGAGATCCGTCGCAACCGGCACCCGTACCCCACCTGGGTACTGAGCACGGCGAGCGGTCTGCTCGCGGGCGGCGCCTCGTTGCTCGTCGGCGGTGACGTGATCGTGTTCTTCGCGGCGATGATCGGCGCGATTCTCGGTGACCGGCTGGCGTGGCTGTGCGCGGGGCGCGGGCTGCCGGAGTTCTACCAGTTCGCGGTGGCCGCGATGCCGCCGGCCGCGATCGGCATCGCGCTGACGCTGGTCCACGTCGATGTGAAGGCGTCCGCGGTGATCACCGGTGGGCTGTTCGCGCTGCTGCCGGGGCGGGCGCTGGTCGCGGGGGTGCAGGACGGTCTGACCGGCTTCTACATCACCGCCGCGGCGCGTCTGCTGGAGGTCATGTACTTCTTCGTCAGCATCGTCGCCGGGGTGCTGGTGGTCCTGTACTTCGGCGTCCAGCTCGGCGCCAACCTGAACCCGGACGCCGAGCTGGGCTCGGGCGACGAACCGTTCGTGCAGATCTTCGCCTCGATGCTGCTGTCGCTGGCCTTCGCGATCCTGCTCCAGCAGGAACGATCCACCGTCCTTGCGGTGACCCTGAACGGCGGCGTCGCCTGGTGTGTGTACGGCGCCATGCACTACGCCGGCGGCATCTCGCCGGTGGCCTCCACGGCCGCCGCGGCGGGGCTCGTGGGTCTGTTCGGGCAGCTGATGTCCCGGTACCGGTTCGCGTCGGCGCTGCCGTACACGACCGCGGCGATCGGGCCGCTGCTGCCCGGTTCCGCGACGTACTTCGGACTGCTGGCGATCGCCCAGAGCGAGGTCGACGAGGGGCTGCTGTCGCTGTCCAAGGCGGTGGCGCTGGCGATGGCCATCGCGATCGGGGTGAACCTCGGTGGGGAGATCTCGCGGTTGTTCTTGAAGGTGCCGGGCGCGGCTAGCGCCGCGGGACGCCGGGCGGCTAAGCGGACGCGTGGGTTCTGACGCAGGGCGCCTACGGGGTCGGGTGGTGCGGTTCGCTTGCGGGCGCGGGTGCGCTGTGGCTTGTCGCGCCCACGCGGCGGAGCCGCATATCAGATACAGCCCCGCGCCCCTGGGTGGGTTCAGCGGCCCTGGTTGTACGGGTACTGGTCGTTGTAGTTCTGGGGGTACTGCTGGGCGTACGGCTGTTGGGGCTGCTGGTACGGGTCTACTCGGCGGAGCTGGGTCGTGGCGTCGTCCATGACCGGGTGCTGGGGGTGCTGGGGCGGCGTGGGTGTGGTTGCCGCGGCGTGCTTCTTCTTCTTGCGTTCGCGCAGGTACTCGATGGCGATCGGGACGACCGAGACGACGACGATCAGGACGAGGATCGGCTCGACGTTGGTGCGGATGAACTCGATCTGGCCGAGCCAGTAGCCCGCGAGGGTGACGCCGCTGCCCCAGGCCACGCCGCCGATGATGTTGTACGTGAGGAACGTGCGGTACTTCATGCGGCCGGCGCCCGCCACGATGGGCGCGAAGGTGCGCACGATCGGCACGAAGCGGGCCAGGACGATCGCCTTGGGGCCGTACTTCTCCATGAACTCGTGCGCTTTCTCCAGGTTCTCCTGTTTGAAGAGCTTGGAGTTGGGGCGGCTGAAGAGCTTGGGTCCGAAGAACTTGCCGATCATGTAGCCGACCTGGTCGCCGATGACTGCGGCCAGCACGATCAGGGTGCACACCAGCCACAGCGGCTGGCTGATGTACTCGCCCTGGGCGACGAAGAGACCCGCGGTGAACAGCAGGGAGTCGCCGGGGAGGAACGCGAAGAGTCCCGACTCGGCGAAGACGATGAGCAGGATGCCCGGCAGGCTGAACGTCTCGATCAGGTAGTCCGGGCTGAGCCACTCGGGGCCGAGCGCAAGGGTGGTCACGGGATTGTGGCTCCTGCTGCTGGGGGGAGGCGGGTTGGACCTGGCTGCCCAAACGTACAACGCAGCCGCGGTGTCCCAGGTTCCACCGGGGTCCTCGGGGTGCACTGTGGAGTTTCCCGGGGAAGCCTGAGAACCATGGGTATTGAAGAATACGGCGGTGGACAGAGCCCGCAGTCCGATGTGCTCGTCGTGACCACGAACGACCTGCCGGGCCACCGGGTCCAGGAGGTGCTCGGCGAGGTCTTCGGGCTGACCGTGCGCTCCCGGCACCTGGGGAGCCAGATCGGTGCCGGGCTGAAGTCGATGGTCGGCGGTGAGCTGCGCGGACTCACCAAGACGCTGGTCGAGACCCGCAACCAGGCGATGGAGCGGCTCGTCGAGCAGGCACGCGCGCGTGGCGCCAACGCGGTGCTGGCCTTCCGCTTCGATGTCACGGAGGCGGCGGACGTCGGTACCGAGGTGTGCGCGTACGGGACGGCGGTGGGGGGGGGGGGGCGCGGGGGGGGCG